>CAXMLU010000922.1:0-4143 GCA_964194255.1 uncultured bacterium | reverse complement strand
ATCGACCTCTACCAGGTGCACTGGCCGAACCCGGTAATCCCGTTGGCTTCGACCATGCTGGGGATGGCTCGCTTACTGCGCACCGGGGTGATCCGGCACGTCGGGGTGAGCAATTTCGGTCTGAAGCGCTGGCAGGACGCGGAGCGGCTCCTGGGCGGGCCGGTGCTCTCCAACCAGGTCCAGTACAACCTGGTGGCGCGTGGCCCGGAATCGGACGTCGTGCCGTTCGCCCAGCGCAACGGCCGGATCGTGATCGCCTACAGCCCGCTGGCCCAAGGGTTCCTGACCGCCAAATACGACGGCTCGAAGGCGCCTGGCGGGGTGCGGGCATCCAACTCGTTGTTCCTGCCCGAGAATCTGGCCAGGGGCGCCGAGTTGCTCAACGGCCTGCGGGACGTGGCTAAAAGCCATGGGGCCACGCCGGCGCAAGTGGCGTTGGCCTGGCTCATCCGGCGGCCCAACGTGGTCGCCATCCCCGGGGCCAGCAGCGTGGCTCAGCTGGAGGCCAACGCCGCGGCTGCCGACCTCGAGCTCTCCGACGAGGAGGACCGGCAGCTCAGGGAGGCGGCCGAGCGCTTCGTCCCGCTCTCGGGCTTGACCGCCATGCCGCACCTGCTTCGGGCCCGGCTGCGCACCGGCTAGGGCTCTTTAGGGCCACCCGGCGCCGACTACGTCGACGCGCACCGTCTCGATGCGACCGGATCTGGCCGCGGCCGCTTTCTCCGGAGCATGGGTCGCCGCGGTGCAGACGTGCAACGTCTGGCCGTCTGCGCCGCCGAGCATGCACGCAAAGGCGTTGAGCTCACCGGTGGAGATGCGATCGGTGATCGTCCCGCCGTCCATCACTCGCACGACCTCGTGCGACAACGGAGATGCCAGCCACACCGCACCGTCGGCGTCGAGACAGATGCCATCAGGGACGCAGTCGGTCAGAGCCGCGAACACGCGCCGGCCGGTAAGCGTCCCTTCGGCGCCGACGTCGAACGCCGTCAACCGCGCCCCCCAGGATTCGCCGACGATGAGGGTGGACCCGTCCGGCGTGATGACCATCCCATTGGGGAACTCCAGGCCGTCGGCAACAATCGAGGCCCCGCCTCCAGGGTTGACCAGCACAATGGCGGCGGTCGTTCGTTCGGCCCCGCCGTACATGTCAAAGCCGAAATTGCCGACGTAGGCGCGCCCGATTCCGTCCACCACCATGTCATTGCAGTGCCACGAGGCATACCGGCTGAGGTCGGCGACTTCCACCAATCCGTCGCCGTCCAGGCACAGCAGCCGCCGGTCGGTCATCGAGACGATAAGCAGCCGGCCATCGGGTAGCCAGCCCAGGCCCGACGGCTGATTGGGCACCTCCGCCTCGCGACGAAGGTCGCCGTCGTCCCCGACGCTCATCACGCAGTGGGCGTGCATGTCCGAGAACCAGAGCCGGCCGGCGTGCCAGCGCGGCCCTTCGGGAAAAGCCAGTCCGTCAACGAGCACGGTGAGATCGCCCATGCGGCACCCTACCGAGTCGGTACGCTCGGTCGCCGTGCAACTCGACGAACTCCAGCAGCTCATGGTGAGGATCTACGGCGAGCAGGACGCCGCCCGGGGGATCCCGGCCACGGTGGCCTGGCTGGCCGAGGAGCTCGGGGAGCTGGCCCGGGCGACTCGGAAGGGCACGCCGTCCGAGCAGTTGCACGAGCTGTCTGACGTGCTGGCCTGGCTCGCCTCATTGGCCAACCAGCTCGGTCTCTCGCTCGAGGACGCCGCCGGCCGCTATGCCGACGGCTGCCCGAAGTGCACAGCGACGCCGTGCGCGTGCGCGAGGCTGGTCGGGTGACCGCCGCTTCGCAGTGGGCTATCGAGCCGAGCGGACCACTCGAGGGCGACGTCGAGATCAGCGGCGCCAAGAACGCGGTCACCAAGCTGATGGCCGCCAGCCTGCTGGGGGAGAGCCCGGGAACGGTCGAGAACGCGCCGCAGATCGGCGACGTCGATATCACCGCGGGCATGCTGCGCTCGCTAGGAGCGTCGGTGACCCTGGAGGACGACGGTCACACGGTGGTCATCGATCCGTCCGCCACGATCATGAGCCGCGTACCACTCCACTACAGCGGCCTCAACCGTGTTCCCATCTTGCTGGTCGGTCCATTGCTGCATCGGGTGGGCGAGGCGTTCGTTCCTCTCGTCGGAGGGGATCGCATCGGCGCGCGCCCCATCGAACTGCACCTGGCCGCGCTCCGGGCGTTCGGCGCCGAAGTCCGGCTCACCGACGAGGGTTTGGAGGCCAAAGCCCAACGGTTGCACGGAGCCAAGATCCGTCTCGAATTCCCGAGTGTCGGTGCCACCGAAACGGTGTTGTTGACGGCAGCGCTGGCAGAGGGCCGCACCGTGCTTGAGAACGCGGCCTACGAACCAGAGGTGGTCGAGCTGGCGCTGTTTCTCCAGAGGATGGGAGCGCGCATCGAGCTGCGTCCTGACCGCCGATTCATCGTGGAAGGCGTGAGCAAGCTGCGGGGGGCGCGACAACGACTCGGCGGTGACCGCATCGAAGCCTTTTCGTATCTCGTCGCGGGTCTCGTCACCGGTGGTCGCGTCCGCATCGTCGGGTGCGAGCAGGACCGGCTGGTCACCGCCATCTCCACGCTGCAACGCATGGGCGCCACGTTCGAGATTACCGAAGGCGGCATCGCGGCGTGGGCCGACGGTCCGCTCCGCCCAGCGGCCGTGCAGACCCGCACCCATCCCGGGTTCATGACCGACTGGCAAGCCCCACTGGTGGTGCTCTTTACCCAGGTCAATGGACTTTCGGTGCTCCATGAGACCGTGTTCGAGGATCGCTTCAACTACGTCGACGCGCTGCGTGCCCTCGGCGCCGAGATCGAGCTGTTCGACCAGTGCCTCGTCGGCGAAGCCTGCCGTTTCCACGAAGGCGAGTGGCTGCACTCGGCCGTCGTGCGAGGCCGGTGTGCGCTGCACGGGGCGACGGTGGAGATGCCGGACATTCGCGGTGCCTTCGCCTACGTGATCGCCGCCGCGGCGGCCAATAGCCGAAGCGTCCTGGAAGGGGTCCATCATCTCGAACGCGGCTACGACAACGTGTTCGAGAAGTTCTCCGGCCTCGGCCTGCGGCTAGAGAAGCTCTGATCTAGGCGCGTTCCCAGTCCTTCCACACCGGGTCGTAGCCGGCGGCCCGCAGGGCCGCGGCCACCGCGGCCGGGGTGCGATCATCGGCGATCTCGAACTGAGGCTCCGCCTCGCTCACCTCGGCGTACCCACCCGGCGCGGTGTGTGACCCGGCGGACATGTGGGTCACGCCCAGGCGGACCAGCGCATCGCGGAAGGCGGGTGCCTCGCGCGTCGACAACGTGATGCCGACCTCAGGGAGGAGCAGGCGCAGGGCGCACAGCAGCTGCACGAACTCACGGTCGGCGACCGGGTCAGCAGCCTGGAACCCACCCGCCGCCGGCCGCAGCCGGGGGAGGGCGACAGATATCTCACAGCGCCACCACCGCCGCAGGAGGGCACGGGCGTGGGCGGCCACGGCGATGGCCTCGTACCTCCAGTCGTCGTGCAACCCGAGAAGGGCGCCAATACCCAGGCGCCGCATGCCCGCCTCCGCCCCTCGATCAGGTGCGGCCAGCCGCCAGTCCTCGTTGCGCTTCTTGCCCTTGAGGTGGACATCTTGGTACGTGCCGTGGTCATACGTTTCCTGGTAGACGACCAATCCGTCGCACCCGGCCCCGACCAGACGCCGGTAGGTCGCGGTGTCCCATACCTGGACCTCCACGCTTATCGACGGCACGAAGGGGGCCAGCGCAGCAACGCAGGAGACCAGGTAGTCCTTGCTGACGATCCGGGCGTGCTCGCCTGCCACCAGCAGGAGGTGGCGGAGGCCCCGCCTCGCCAGCTCGCGGCCCTCGAGCGCCACTTCGGCCGGGGTCAGCGTGCGCCGAGCAATCTGGTTGCCGGCCGAGAACCCGCAATAGGTACACACCGACACGCACTCGTTGGACAGGTACAGGGGCGCGAAGAGATGAACGGTTCGACCGAAGCGCTGCACCGTCGCCCGGTGGGATGCCTCGGCCAGCGCTTCGATGAAGGGCGTCGCCGCCGGTGAGATCAGAGCGGCAAAGTCGGCCAAATTCCGGCTCGAGCGGG
>CAXMLU010000921.1:0-13408 GCA_964194255.1 uncultured bacterium | reverse complement strand
CGCCAGAGCATTGGCGCGGAGCCCCCAGGTCGAGGCCATCCGGATTGGCGGTCGTGACCGGGCCAAGGCCGAGGCTTTGGTCGACGAACTCGCCGGCGAGCTGAGCGTCAAGGTGGAGGCCGCGCCAACCATCGAGGATGCGGTTCGTGGCGCTGACATCATCTGCGCGACGACGCATTCGGACCGGCCGGTCGTGCGCCGCGAGTGGCTGCGGCCCGGTGTCCACATCAACTCGGTCGGCTACAACGCGACCGGCGAAGGCGAGGTGGACGGTGCCACCGTGCGAGACGCCCTGGTGGTCGTGGAATCGCGCACCGCCGCGCTCGCGCCTCCGCCGGCCGGCGCGGTCGAGCTCCGGAGGGCGATCGAGCAGGGTGTGATCATTCCGGACCACATTCATGTAGAGCTCGGCGAGGTCGTGGTGGGCACGGTCAAGGGCCGAACCGACGAGACACAGATCACGCTGTACAAGTCCGTGGGCGTAGCCGTCCAGGACGCGGCTGCCGCCGCGCTGGTATTGCGAGCGGCCAGAGATCGAGGGGTCGGCGCCGTCGTAGACGTCTGAGTGTTCGGTGCTGGTTCAGGTCGCCTGAGCGGCTGGCGCGTGAATGACAATCTTCGTCCACGCGCCGACGTAGATCCGATCGCCATCCTTGATCGGCACGCTGACATTGTGGGCCAAGGGCTCGGACTCATCGTTGAGCAGGGTCCCGTTGGTAGAGCCAGGATCGACCACCGCGAACGAGCCGTCCGGTTGTCGGCGGAGGATGGCGTGCGATCGGGAAATTCCGGTGTCCTCGGGAGCACCGCTCAAGTCGATCTGGGGATGGACGCCGCGCGCTTCGCTGTGCCGCCCGATGAGGATCTCGTCCTGAGCGAGAGAGAACACCCGCTCGGGACAGTGATCGGGGAACGGCATGTCGCCGGCCTCGGTCCGGTCGTAGTAGGCGCGGTCCGCTGTCACGACCGCCTGCCATGGCGGTCCAGCGGTGACCGCGGGGGAAGCCTCGGTCACCGGCGTGGCCGCAACCGGTGCCGGCGCGGCCGGCAGCGTGCCCGTCACGAAGTCGTAACCGCACACCTCGCAAAACTTCTCGTTCGCGCCGCGGCTGCTGTGACAATTGGGGCATTGCTGCTCCGGTGTTGTGACGGTCGTGCTCGGCGGAGCGGGGCCCGGCCCGACGGTCGCACCGGCCGAAGCGGCCGAAGCGGCCGCCTCGATCTTCGCACCGCACTGGTCGCAGTAGTCGGTGGTCGTGGACGAGTGGCCGTTGGGGCACTCTACGGTCGTCATCAGTGCTTGACCCGGGTCGTCTTGGTCGAGCGGGTGTCGAGGGCCATCTCGTCGGCCGCGTCGACGCTGCCTTTCAACCGCACTTTGCCGGTTTGGGCGTTGTCGACCTCGACCACCTTGGCCAGGAGGCGGGTGGTCCCCTCGTTTCCGGATTCGGCGGCCAGCTGCACAGCCCGGCCCAGCTTGGATGTGGCCGTCGCGTCGTCGCCAGCTTTCCGGGCCTCGAGCCCCTCCTGAATAACCTGGGCCAGCTCGGCCTGGCCGGTGTAGTGCGCCACGGACTGGTTGATCTTGGTCGAAAGCACCGCGTCATCGGTCCAGATGGCCTTCACCAGGGCCTGGGACACCACTTCGTCGTCGACCACGAGGCTGACGCGTGCGGCCAGCATTTCGGCACCCACTGCGGCCGGCTTGACCTCGATGCACACGTGGTAGTCGCGAGACTCGTCGCCCCAGGCGCCGGTTGGGTAGTCGGCCGTGAGGGCGTTGACCAGGGTTCGCTTCGGGGTCAGATCGTCAATGGCGGGAGCTACCTGCTTGACAAACTTCACCGTGGTCGCCTGGGGGGACCAGACCCGCAGGGCCACCCGGCTCACCGCCTTGCCCATGGCCGAGTCGATCATGGCTCGGAAGTCGGCCTCCATTCCCGCCGGGTCCGGGATGATGTCCACCGTTCCGAGCAGGGCGGTCGCTACCGCCCTCAACTCGCTGACCTCCCACTTCGTGCCGACCCCCCGGCAGTCGCACTGGAACCGGCCGTCGCATCCGCCGAGCGCCGAAACAAACGCTTCGTGTGTCTCGCTCTCATCCCGCCCATCGGTGAGGAGAATGGCGTGGTGAATGGCCGCCGGCCGGGTCTCGAAGAGGGACCGGGCCAGGGTCAGCCAGGCGCCGATAGCCGTTCCCCCGCTGGCCTGGAGTTGGGCGACCGCTGCCTTGGCCGCCCGCTTGGTCTCGGCGGTTGCTTGCACCAGCGTTTGCGCGCCGGGATAGGCCATGCTGCCGTAGTCCTTGCCCTGGATGACCGCGAACCAGACGCCATCCCGCAGGCAGTCGATGGCGGTGGCCGTCGCATCTCTCGCGGACCGGAGCTTGGTCGGCGGCTGGCTCATCGATCCCGAGCAGTCCAGCATGATCACCTCGACCGCCTCGGGACCACCACCCCCGGCCGAGCCGACTCCGCCGCCACCGGTGGCCGTGACCGTGACGATGGCGTTGACTTCCGTTCCGCCCTCGGGCAGGTACTCGTTCTGGTACGTCTCGGCCGTGAACGTGGTCACGGTACCCCCTTGTCCGTGGTCATACGGCCAGTACCACGACCGTAATGTTGTCATGGCCCCCCGAATTCAGGGCGAAGTCGGTGAGGTGGTGGGCCACCTCGAGCGGCGTGGCATCGGGGGCCAGTGGGTCGAGGAGCGAAGCCAGATGATCTGCTTCGGACGCGTAGTTCCAGAGTCCGTCTGAGCACACGATCACCCGACCGGCTCCGCTTGGTTGGAAGCGGACGACACGGGGCTCGGTGACCGGAGCATCGGCGCCCAGCCATCGGGTGATGGTGTGCGCCTCGACCCTCGCCTCGGCCACGTCCTCGGTGAGGCGGCCGGCGGTGACCTGCTCGGCCGCCCACGAGTCGTCCGTGGTCAGGCGCTGGTTGCCGCCGGCGCCGCACCAGTAGGCGCGGCTGTCGCCCACCCATCCGACGGTGAGTTCGCCGTCGTGGAGAACGGCCGCCACCAGGGTGCACGAGGGCGAATCACCACCACCGATGCTCGGTACGGCCGCGATGGCTTCCTGGGCGGCGGCCGTCGCCGTGATCAGGGCCGCCTTGGCGTCGCCGCCAGCCGCGTCGAGCAACCGCGGTCCGGCCGCCTGCACGGCGGCGGCGGCGCCCTGCTGGGCATTGCTGCTGCTGGACACGCCGTCACAGACGACCGCTATCGCCAGTCCGGGGCGAGGGGCCTCGAGGGCCATGGCATCCTCGTTGGCAGGATGGTGCAAGCCCCGATCGGTGAGACCGGCGGCCCAGCCCAGGTCAATCTCCTCGTGGTCGTGGGGATCGGGTTGCTTGATCCCACACTGTCCGCAGTAGCCGTCCGCGCCGACGGCGCCCCCACAGGTTGCGCACCGGCTGCCGGCGGCCTCCGTCATCGGCGCCGGTTGGGTGGCAGCGAGCGGAAGATCGGACCCGCAGGCCTCACAGAAGCGGTCGTCGCCGGCCACCGCGGCTCCGCACGAGGGGCAGGTCACACCAGCGTCTTGGGCCGAACCCGGTTGGCCCGATCGACCAGTCGGATGCGCTCGTCGGGAGTGATGGCGAGGCGGGCAAGATCTCGGTAGGCGCGTTCGAGCCCAAGGCGGAGGCTTTGAACTTCGAGCGGCGAGCCCATGACGGACACGTTGCCGGCCGGTGCGACCGATCCGGACTCAACCAGGTCAAGGGCCGCCTCGAGCAACTGGCTGGTCGTGCGCGCTCGTTGCTCGGCATCGAGGGTCAGCCGGTTAACGGTGGCCGAGGCCTTGGCGAGTTCACTGGCGCCAGGCGGGCTGCCCGTGGTGCGGGCGACCAGGATGCGCGCCGCCCGCAGCTGAGCATCGACGTAGGCGCTCGATACCTGCGGAACGCGTGCGTACGCCGCCACCGCCGCGTTGCGGTCGCCCATGGCCCCGAGGGAGCGGGCCAGCCCGTACGAGGCCGTGGTGTAGCTCGGGTCAGTGCGCGAAACAACGTCGTAGAACCTGGCGGCGTTCACGAGATCCCCGGCCGCCTCGGCCACGATGGCGAGGGCTAGCTTCGGAGCGAGTTCACCCGGGACATCACGGTAGACGCGGTCAAACGCCGGACGGGCGCTGGCCAAATCGTTCATGGCCATCGCCAGCAGCCCCCGGTACCAGGCGACGCGCCACTCCCACGGATCGTCCTTCTCGATGGCGTCGAGCGTGACCGAGGCGGATGCCACCGAGCCGGCTTCGATCTCGGCTCTGGCCAAACGCAGCTGCACCTCCACGGTGTGCATCGGCGCCTCAGCCAGGATGCGCGCCAGCTCGGCGGGATCTGCCTCCGGGAGCGTGGCGAGCAGGGCGGCGGCGGTGTCGTTCGGGTCCACCTTGAGCGTCGGCAGCATGCGCCAGTTGGGACCTTCGGTGTCGGCCACCGCCCCGAACGTGTCACCGCTGAACCAGGTACTAGCGGCCGGTTTCGGTGTTCCCTCCTCCTGGGCAACGATCTCGCGCAGCACGCCCAGCAGCTGATCGGCCATGTCGTCGGCGCTCTGGAACCGATCGTCCGGGTTGGTCGCCGTCCCTTTCTCCAACCATCGGTGGAGCGAGTCGTAGCTGGCCAGCAATGGTTGCTCAGATAGCGGTGGCAGCGTTGCCTTGTAGGTGGTCTGGTAGCCCTTGAAGTCCAGGATGAGCACGGCCAGCGTCCGAGCCACGGTGTACAGGTCCGACGGTATCGACGGCCCGATGTCGGCAATCTCGGGTGCCTGGAATCCGACCGTGCCGTAGATGGAACCTTCCGTGTCATCGATGCGCCGGACGCCGCCCAGGTCGATGAGTTTGAGTGACTCGCCCTGCAGGATGACGTTGTCGGGCTTGAAGTCGCAGAACACGAGTCCTTGCCGATGGAGGTAGCCGAAGGCGGGCAGGATCTCGAGCACGTAAGCGATGGCCGGGGGGACCGGCAGCGGATCCGGCTGTCCGCCTTTGGCAGCACGGCGGTCAGCCAGGATCGACTTGAGCGACGCGCCGCCGACGTATTCCATCACCGTGTATCCGGCATCGCCCTGCTGGACGAAGTTATAGATCTTGACAATGTTCGGATGCTCGACGGCCGCAAGGAACCGGGCTTCGGCGACTGCCGCGGCCATGGCGTCCTCGTCGCCGGAGTCGAGCAACCCCTTGAGCACCACCCAGCGGTTCGACACATGCTGGTCGCGGGCCAGATAGATCCAGCCGAGACCACCGTGGGCCAGACAGCCGACCACTTGGTATTGACCGCCCACCACCTCGGTAGGCGCGAGCTTGGGGGTGAAGGAGAAGCGGTGGCGGCACTTCCCGCAGAAGCCCTCCAACCGTCCCGGCTGGCCGTCGCGGCTGCGGCCGACCGGCTCCCCGCAGTTGGCGCAGAACCGCTTGGATTCGGCCACCTCGGGGTGGGCCATGACCACCGAAAGAGGGTCGGGGACCGGCATCTCCGGCACGGTGACGAGCCCGGCTCCGATCCGGCGACGGCTGCTCGACGTTCGCGTCGTCCCCGTGCGCCGCGTGCCGGTCGAGTGGCTGGTGGCGCCCGAACCGGCAGTCCCGCTCGTGGGCGCGGGCGCGGAGGCGACGGGCGCCGCGATCGATGCCGGGTTGGCCGCTGGGACGCCCGGGTTGGCCGCTTTCACGGTCGGGTGGGCCGCTGGCACGGCCGGGTTGGCCGGTGCCATGCCACACAGATTGCAGTAGCCATCTTCGATGCTGCCGGCACATCCCGGCTGCAGGCAGGGGACGAGCGCGATCACGAGCTGGATGCCCGTTCGGGCGTTCCGCCGGTCAGCGATGCGCCGTATTCGGTCACCAACCGGTTGGCCAGCACAAGGTCAGACGGCGCGGTGAACAGCACGGCCCGGGCCTGCTCCAGGAGCGCGGACAGATCCGGGTCCTCGGTCAAGCCGAGCCGTTCGGCCTTGGCGGCGAGCGCGTCGAGGCGGCCCCGCAGCTCGTTGCGAAGCTGCAGGGGAGCGGCGTTGGCTTCGGCCACTCGGCGGGCCGCGCTCAGCGTTTCATCGGCGAGGCGCCCCCACTGGTCGACGCCCCGGCAGGCGTTGCGCCAATTTCCCTCTCGCGCGAAGTCCCGCAGGCGCTCCAGCCAGGGGGCTAGACCACGAGCCGGGTCAGTGAGGCAGCTTCGATGGAGGGGGGCGAGCAGCCCCTCGGGATCGAGGACCTTGATCCGTGTCTCATTGAGCGCCTTCTCGCCCTGGTCGATGGTGACGGCGATCTCGTCGATTTGCTCAGCGCAATGTTCAAGGTCGCGGTCGAGCGCTTGGCGGTCGTTCGACAGCTGGTCCAGCCGGGCGCGCACGCTCGCCAGAGTGGCCTCCACCTGATCGAACTCTTCGGCCTTGATGGCCAGCGGGTCGCGGCCCACTTGTCGGCTGAGGGCATCCACGCGCGTCCGGACGCGGTCGAGGGAGACATCGGTCTCCGCCAGAGTCGCGGCCAGGTTGGTCAGAGCAGCTAGCTCGTCTTGGGCGGCGCTGACGCGAGGCACGAGGGCGCGCCACGCTTCGTCGACGGCAAGCACGACCTTCTTCACCGCGTCGAAGGCAGCCCCCATGCTGCGCAGGAGCTCATCCGGCGTCGTGGCCACCGACATCTGGCTAGGTGTGTAGAGGCCCCGTCGGTCAAGCGGGACGTCGATCGGGGGCAACGCGATGGATGGACCCATGAGCAGGGCCTCAAGCTCCTGGAGCCGCGATTGCGGGAGGTGCCCGCTCGTGCCGCGCCGCGTGTGGGCCCGCTCCACCAGGGCCTTGAACTCGGTGAAGTGCTCCCAGAGAGAAAGAAGCGTCTGGCGCACGCCCGCCACCTGAGCCTGGGTGACCCCCGTCAACGACGCCGGCTCCAGGAGCTTGTTGGTGGGATTGGCCTCTAGTTCGAGAAGATTGGTGGTCATGACGTCGACGGCGGCAACGAAGCGGGCCAGCGTGGCGTCGAGCTCGGCAGGCAGCATCGGCCCGATCCTTACTTGTTGTACAACGCGGGCGGAGGGGCTGGGGCCGGGCCGAACTTGCTGAGCCAGCGGGTGTAGATAGCGGCCCACGTCCCGTCGGCGCGCATGCGCTCGAGCACGGCGTTCACGAACCCGGTGAACTCGGGGTGGGCCAGGTTGATCGCCAGGCCATATGGCTCGTCGGTGAATCGATCGCCGACGATCTTGGCGTAGGGGTCCTGGGCGGCCATGCCGGCCAATACGGTGTCATCCGTCGAGATGCCGTCGACCACACCCTGCTGGAAGGCGACCAGGCAGTCGGTCTCATCCGCCACGCCATAGGCGATGGGGTGGGTCGGAACCTTGGCCAAATTGTCGATCGACGTAGTCCCCAGCGGAGCACATACTTTCTTGCCGCCGAGGTCGTCGATCTTCGTCGCCGTCGAGTCGCTCCGTACGAGCACCTTCTGGCCGGCGTCGTAGTAGACGGACGAGAAGTCGACCAGCGCGCGCCGGGCGCAGTTGATGGTCATGGTATGGGCGATCAAGTCCACCGCTCCGCTTTGCACGTTGGGTATGCGCTGGGCGTTGGTCACCGCGTGGTATTCGACGTGGGTGGTGTCGCCGAAGATGGCTTTGGCTACCTCCTTGACAACGTCGACGTCGAAGCCCTGGAACTGGCCGGTGAAGGGTTTGACCGACCCGAACAGGAGCGTATCCGGTGAGACTCCTGCGATCAGGCGGCCACGGTCCTGGATGGTTCGCATGTACGAGCCAGCCGGCATCTGCCCCGGAAGTGGGAGCGGGCCTGCTGGTCGGGTGCTCGCCCTCGGGTCACCACAGTTGGGGGCGGCAGGCGCGGCCGTGGTCGGAGGAGGGGCCGCCACCGCGGCTGGCCCCCCCGGGGCCGGGTTCGCCGACGTGGTGCTGGCCGTTGTGCTGGTGCATGCCACGGCCAGTACCGCCGTGAGCGTGACCGTGGCGAAGGTGCGGGTCGCTCTCACCGGTATTCGTTGATCCTCTGCTGGAAGCCCCAGAGGGTCAGAAGCCCGGCCGCAAGCAGCACGACGACGATGGCAGCGGTCAGATTCGCCAGGTGACGACGAGCTGAGCGGATGTGATTGAGAAAGTCGGACTGACTGGCGTCGAGGGCGATGGTGAGCTGGTTGTCGAAAACGGTGAACGCCTGGTTAGACGCCGAAGCGGTTCCGCCGCCCACCGCCAGCTTCACGGCCTGGTCGAACTGGCCGCCGTCATCGAGGGTCCGGATCTGTTTGTGCACAGCCAGGTACTGCTGCAGGTCGGCGGCCGCCGCCTGCACGCTGGAGAGTTCCGTTGACGACACGGCGACCGTCTGGGCTTGGGTCAGCAGGGGTTTCAGCTTGGCCACCTGGGCGTTGAAGTCATCGTTGAACGCACCGCCGTTGCCGCGTCCGATGAGCGTGAGGCTCTCGTCGCCTTTGGCCTTGAAGGCGAGCGTGCGCACCTGGGCGACGAGGCTGACGCTGGCGTACGAGCGGTCGCGCGCGCGTGCAGTCTGAGACGCCTCAGACCTGAGCTCGATGCCGACGACGAGGAGGAGGACCGCCGCCAGCACCGTGGCGCCGACCAGAGGGAGGTTGAGGACGCGGTTCGAGCGGCGAAACAGCCACACTTGAACCGCAACCATGGCCGCCAGGACGACCAGCAGGAGCAAGCCGATCAGGATGGCGTCGGTGGCGCGGCGCGCCCGCTGGCTTCCGCGTGACAAGTGCGAGGCATGGACCGAGAACAATTTCTGGTCGGCCGGAAGGATGGTGCCGGCCATCAAACGAGACGCTTGGCGGAGGTAGGCGGCTCCGACGGGGTAGCCCTGGCGATTGTTGCTCCTCGCCGTATCTACCAGTCCGGTGTACACGGGAAGCTGTGCGGTGAGCGTCTGCAGCGGGCTCTGGACATCGGTGGCCGGTCCACTGCGCTCTGCCGCGTCGGCCAGAAGGCGGCCGGCTTCGTTGATGTCCTGCTGGTACAGGGCCCGCTGGTCGGCCGGCTCGATGCCGCCGGCGAGGAACGCATTGGCGGCGGTGGCGTCGGCTTGCGAAAGGGAGGTGTCCAGCGCCTGGGCGTCGACGATGAGCGGCTCGGAGGCAGCCACTGTCCGGACGCCGTTGGTGCGACGGGTTACCACGGCGAAGGTGGCGACCGCCGTCACCGCCAGAAGGACGACGATCAAGAGGGAGTACAGCCGGGTACGCCCCGGTGTGGTGCCGGCTTCGGTTCGCAAGCGACGCAAGACGTCCGGAGCCACCGCCGGGGGCGCAGCCGGGGCTGCAATCACACCGGTGGGGGCAGCTGCCACCCCCGGACGATACCCGCCCGCGGGACGGACCAATTTCCCGCCAGTTCGCCCACCACCGGCGAGCTGGTCGACAATTGCGGGCGTGCAACAGAATCCCGCCGTCTGCCCGTACGAGGTGCAAAGCCCGGTGATGATGCATCACTGGGACACGCTCACCTTCCTTCACTGGCGGTTTGACCCCGACGCGGTGCAACGGCTCCTTCCTCCCGGCCTCGAGGTCGAAGTTCGAGATGGTGCGGCCTGGGTTGGGCTGGTGCCTTTCTTCATGCGAGTGGGCTTTCCCGGCGTCGGGTCGCTGCCCTGGGTGTCGCGCTTCTGCGAGACCAACGTTCGGACCTACGTGCGCGACGCCGCCGGCCGGTCCGGAATCTGGTTCTTCTCGCTCGACGCCTCCCGGCTGGCCGCGGTCATCATGGCCAGGACGACCTACCGCCTCCCCTACTTCTGGTCCCGGATGGAGCTCCGCTCCCAAGGCTCAACCATCCGGTATGACTGCACGCGCTGGTGGCCGGGGCCACGGGGTGCGTCGAGCCGGGTCTCCATCACCATTGGTGACCGATACGCGCCAGAGGAGTTGACCGAGTTCGATCACTTCCTCACCGCCCGATGGATCCTCTTCAGTGTCGCCGGAAAGCGGCGCCGCTTCGCCAAGGCGCAGCATTCGCCCTGGCCTCTATTTCGGGCGGTCGCAACTGTGTGCCATGACGAGTTCGTCCAGGCGACCGGTCTCCCGGCGAACACCGATCCGCCCATCGTGCACTACTCGCCCGGAGTTGAGGTCCGGATCGGGCGGCCCGAACGCGATCGGACCTCTACCGCCACTCTGGTTTAAAACCACGTTGCGTCGACAACTCTCTTGTCGACGCGATGTAGCGGAACGACCGTTTATCGCCGGTCATGGCGCTTTTGCGGTCCGCCGGCAAGCGCGCCACATTGCATCGACAGCTCCGTGTTGACGTTAGGTGGCTGGGAGTTGTCGACCTCGAGCGCTCCGAGCCTGTCGTCATGCATCACGTTGCGTCGACAACGACGTGTCGACGCAACGTGGACAGCAACCTGTCTGCCTGTGTACTCCCGCCCGAGCGCCTCAGCCGGTGACGAACGCACGCATGGCGTCGAGATAGCGCTGGGTGACGCGACGTTGGATCTGGCGGGCCACCGGGCTCGCCAGCCGAGTCAGGGGATCCGCGGGTCGAGAGAAGGCAATGACGGAGAAGAACACCTCGTCTTCGTCCGATCGCGTCACGTGAAAGGCCTCTTCTCCGCGCTCGGGATGTCCGAACAACGTGCCGTACCCGAACCCGAACCGCGAGGCCTCGTCGTCGACGTAGACGATCCGGCACGGCGCCACCGCATAGCCGGGACCGATGCGGAGAATGACGAGGACGTCTGTGCCCTGAGCAATGGCGGCGTCTGCGGGCCAGATCTCCGCGCCCGCGCCCCGATGGGCTTGCCAGCTGCGCAGCCCCTCTGCGGCCCGCGCAAAGACCTGATCGCCGATGCCGAGGCGAACTCGGTGCTGGTCATGCCGGTATCCGTACGGGAGCTCGCCGCGAGTGGCACCGATCTCGGGATAGGTGGGCAGTTCGTCTGTCTCGGCGCCCAGGAGGTCGTCGAGCCGGAGCGACGATGGTCGGCGAAGTGAAAGCACTCCCGCTTTCTTAGCCTCCGGCCGACGCGGTTCGCCCCGCGGCGGCAAACGCGGCGGCAAACGCGGCCGCCACGGCCCGATGCCCGGCGGAGCTCGGATTGAGCCCGTCCCCGCTCACGAGCGATGGTGCGGTGCCGTCGGCCTGGGCCCGGACGCCGATGGCGTGAAGATCGACCAGCGCGGCTCCCTCTTGGCTGGCCACCGCGGCGGTGGCCGCGTTGTAGGCGTCCACCTGCCGATCCAACGCGACCGGGTCAGGGAGGACGACCCCGGCGCCCGAGATCAACCGGCAGGGACCGGCGCCGGCCGGCGGGTTGGGCTGGCAGGCCCGGTAGGACGGCAGATGGTCGAGGGGCGGGGTGTTGGCCAGCAACACGCGCGTCGCTCCGTTGCGGCGAAGCCGGCGAACGAGATCGTCCAGCTGCGGGCGGTACGTGGTGGGCGAGACGCCGGCGATGATGTCGTTGGTGTTCACCCAAACGGTGACCAACGTGGGCGACAGGGCCAGAGCGTCGGCCACCTCCCGGTCGAGGGCGTCGGCGACCGTGGCTCCGGGACTGCCCAGGTTGACAAACACCGTGCCCCGCGGCAGGGCGGAGCGGTAGAGAATCTGCGGCCAGGCGTTACGCAGTGGATCGTCGGCTCCGAGGCCGACCGTCTCGTTGGCGCCCACGGCCACATAGACCCCGGCGGCCGCACCGCCGCTCGGAGGCCCGGCGGGTAACGCCCGAGAGGCGGAACACGCCCCGACCATCATGACCACCAGCGCGCATCCGACCACGCGCCGGTAGCTCATGTCCCGCTCACCGCCTCGCGCGCCGGCAACCGCGCCGCCCGCGCCGCCGGCGCCGTCCCTGCCACCAGAGCGAGCACCGTCGACCCGACCACGCCACCGATGAGCACCGGCCACGGCACACCCAGGCGGATGCCGGCCAGGCCTTGGCGGGTCAGATAGCCGTCGACAACCGCCGCGACGGCGCTGGCGATTCCCCATCCGGCCGCGCTGCCCAGAATCCCGCCCACGAAGCCAACGGCGCCCGCCTCGACCAGGAACGTGCGCCGTACGTCGCGATCCCTGGCGCCGATGGCCTTGAGCACGCCGATCTCCCTGCGGCGCTCCCGCACGGCGGCCAGCAGGGCGTTGGCGATACCGAGGGCAGCGATGACGAGGGCGATCAGCCCGATGCCTGACAGCACGATCTCGACCACATGCAGGTAGCGCTCTACGGTGGCGATGAGATTCTCGGGAGCGCTCGTGCTGTAGCCGATGGCCGTGATTCCGGCCCGCACCTTGTTGACCTTGTCCAGCCGGCGGGCCACGACGACAAGAGCGCTGTAGCGCGAGGTGGGCACGTCGAACTGATCGCTCGAGCCACCGGAGGCCGTCCACGTGCGGTCGAGGTTGATCCTCTCGATGGGTGCCAGCAGCTGACCGGATCCGGCCTCTTGGGCCACCACCCCCACGATCTCTGCCCTCGTCCACCGGCCGCGCACCGACACCCCGGCGGAGTTAGGCACGGCTTTGGGAGCACCGAGCTCCAACTCGCTGCCCAAGACGATCTTGGCGTCCTGCCGTTTGAGCCCAAGCCGGCTGAGGTAGCCCTGGGTGACGGCGATCTCCGTGAACGAACCCGGTTCGGGAAGCCGCCCGGCCAGCACGGTGACCGGGAGTTGGCGGACCCGCCGGAGATCGACGCCTACGGCCGTCTCGCCGAACGGCTGGAGCGGCGATGTCGTGGCGCCGGGTCCGCCAGGGGCGGAAGGCGGTATGACGAGCACGGATGTGGTGACGACAGGAAGGACGGCCGCCACGTCGGCGAGGGCGGCGATGCGCTGACGGGCGGTCTCGTCGATGTCGCGAGGCGGGCCGGGCCGGGCGTTGTCCGTGTCCACTTGGCTGGGGTCCGGGGCGGCGGCGGCCACCCGGATGCCGGCCAGCGGCCCGCCTTTCGCCAATTCGGACAGAACCCGTGTCTGGGCCGTGCTGGCGATGGTCAGCAACGCCGTCAACAAGGCCGCCGCCAAAGCCACCGCGAGGACGGTCAGCCCCGATCGCCCCGGCCGCCGACGCAGGCTCTTGGCGGCCAGCGCCACGGCGTCGCGCCACTTCACGAAGGCACCGGGGCGCTGTCCTCGCGGATCCGACCGTGGCTGAGGGCAAGGCATCGTTCGGCACGGGCCGCCAGCGCCCGATTGTGGGTGACCATGACCACTGTGCAGCCGTGAGCGGCGGGCAACGTCTCGAGCAAGCCCACCACCAGCGCGGCCGAGTCCTCGTCGAGGTTCCCGGTCGGCTCGTCGGCAAGGACGAGCCGGGGGCGGTTGGCCAGGGCCCGGGCGATCGCCACCCGTTGGCGTTCCCCGCCCGACAACTCCAGCGGGCGGTGCCGTTCCCGCCCCGCCAGTCCGACCGCGTCGAGCAGG
>CAXMLU010000920.1:0-2144 GCA_964194255.1 uncultured bacterium | reverse complement strand
CGCCTACGCGGAGCGCTGGGTCGGCACTGTTCGCCGGGAGTGCCTGGATCGCAACGTCGCACGCTCGTGGTTGTCGCGGACCGATTGACCGCCGTCGAGCTGACCGACGGTCGGATCATTCCGCGGACAGCGGTATTCATCCGGCCACGACCCTCACGCCGACGGGCTCCTGACCGGACTTGGATGCGAGGTCAGCGAGGCTGGATTCGTCACTATCGATGCCACCGGCCGGACCAGCAGCCCCGGTGTCTGGGCGGCCGGCAACGTCGTCGATCCACGCGCCCAGGTCATCACCTCTGCCGGAGCCGGCTCAGCTGCGGCGATCGCCATCAACGCTGACCTGGTGGAGGACGACGTCGAACGCGCCCTGGAAGACCACGACGCCCGCTAGCGTGATTAGCCCTACTCCTCCACACCGTCCTCGGCCCATCAGGCAAGTTGCATTGGGGCGCCCCAGCGGTACCGGATTGCTGCGACGGAGATCAAGGCGAGCATCTCCTGTGCGCCGGCGTCGCTGGCCCGTCGAAGCGATCGGTGCCCGGCCCAGCGGATAGCTCCGAATATTCAATCGGCGCGTCCCCGAACCCCGGAGTCCGATCCCTCCCCGATTGCCGGGAGGGCGACCCCGAGACACTGGGTCCCGCCTACTCGGCACGGCCGCCGGGGAGGATCAGCGAGGATGGCGTCGTGATTTCCCAGGAAGCTCCCTGTTATCGGCGAGATCTTGCGCTGGTTCATCACAGGTGCACGCGGGTCGAACGCAATGGCTCCTCTAGTAAACGCTACGGCACCACGACCGCTCGGCGCCGGCCGAGCCTCTGCAGCGCTGAAGTTACGTGTCGGAATCGCCGCTCGCAGTGCGGCCGATGGAGCTTCGGATCCGGGCCAGTGCGGCCGGTACGTCGGGCATTGCCTCCATCTCGGCGCTTATTGCCACGGCCGCGAGTTGGTAGGACGGACTGTCAAGGAGAGCGTGGACTGCGCTGCGGACAGCCGCGGGCGTGAGTTCTTCGGCCAGCAGCCGGAGCCCTGCGCCGGCTTGGACCACTCGGGCGGCGTTTGCGTACTGGTCGGCTCCTTGCGGCAGGACGAGCAATGGCACACCGTGACCGAGAGCCCCGAGCGTCGTGCCCGATCCTCCGTGGGTGATCACCGCCGAGCAGCGTGGAAGCAACGTGCCCTGTGGGATGAACCGCTCGACAATGACATTCGCGGGCTGAGGGCCGAGCGCGTACGGGTCGTTTTGCCGACCGACGGTTACGACTAGCGTGAGATCGTCGTCCCGCAAGGCCTCGATCGCGCATCGAAATATGTCGAGGTTTTGGTTGAACACGGTGCCCAATGTCAGGTAGATGAGCGTTCCGTCGCCGATCCGGTCCAGCCATGGTGGGGAGGCCGATTCCGACCGTGTGGCTGCCGCCGGTCGCAGTCGTTGCACGTTTGTGATCGAGTGGATCTCCGGGTTCTGGAGCGCCGGGGGGCACGAGTCGATGTAGAGGTGGCGGAAGAGCCCGGCAGTCGGGGAGGGGTCAAGGCCCCGCTTCCTCCAGTGAGGGGCGGACGCCGCGCCAGCGACGTCGAGCACGGACCGCTCGATCAGAGCGCCATAGCTCACGTCCACGTAGGGAATGTCCCGAGTTGAGCAGATGAGCGGCGCCGCGAGTTCGGCGACTTCGTGGACGACGACATTGGGTGCCCACCGGTCGATGATCGATTCCAGATCTTCGGCCCTCGGGACCAGCTCGAGGTTGGCGAAGATCTCTGAAAAGAAGAATTTTCGCTGTTCGTCGCCGACGAGAAGGTTCCAGCCCGGAAACCTGAGCGCCCACTCGGAGCGAAAGGACTCGTCGGGCCCAGCGCGAAAGGCTTCGAAGCCATCCGCTCGAGCTCTGGTGACAAACGGCTCGCCCGTCGCGAACGCGACGTCGCACCCCATCGCTCTCGCATGAGCTGCCAATGGCAACAGGGGCTCGTAATGGCCCATCAGGGGACGGCACGAAAACAGGAGACGGTCTGGGCTCACCGTGTCATTCTCCCTGATCGGTACCCGCGACCTGGTCTCAGGGGCACTGTTGCATTAGTAGGGCGGTGGTTCCCACGTCGGGCAGGCTGGGCTGATGCCCTCACCATGGCCCTGCCCGTTC
>CAXMLU010000919.1:0-3066 GCA_964194255.1 uncultured bacterium | reverse complement strand
AGATACGCTGCCAGTCATGGCCGCCGGCCCCCGCCCCGAGCGCATCTCGGAGCGTGAGCGCAATCCGAAGTGGAAACATGTCCCCTTCCGGATCGAGATGTCCGAGTGCATCAACTGCGACACCTGCCTGCGGCACTGCCCAACCCAATTCGGCGCCATCTTCAATCACGGCATGGACGTCATCATCCTCCCCGAACTGTGCTCAGGCTGCGGGAAGTGCCTGCCCCCGGTATGCCCGGTGGACTGCATCTACGAGGACGAAGACTGGAAGCCGTCTTCGGAAGACTGGTGGTCCGAGCCCCTGTCGCCGGAGGATCCCTATGTCTGAATCGCCCGCCGTTTGGCCCCGGGCCGACGCCTGGTCGGCCCCAGGCGGTCCCGACGGCGTGCTGGTCATCCATGGATTCACCGGCAGTCCCCAGGGCCTCCGGGGTCTGGCCGAGGCGTTCGCCGCCGCCGGTTTCACCGTCGAACTGCCCCGCCTACCCGGGCACGGCACGACCCTTGACGACCTGACCACGCGGACCTGGGCGGACTGGTCGGCGGCGGCCGAGGCGGCGTACACCGATCTGGCCGGCCGGTGCCGGACCGTGGTGGTGGCCGGCCTGTCGATGGGGGGGACGCTGGCCTGCTGGCTCACGGTCAACCACCCCGAGATCGCCGGATTGGTCCTCGTCAACCCGGCCGTTGAGCCGGCGGCGGAGAGTTTCCGGGAGATGCTGGATGGGGCGCTGGCGGGCGGCGTCAGCTCCATCCCCGCCATCGGATCTGACATCGCCGACCCGGAAGGCAAGGAGTTGACCAACGACGCCACACCGATCGCACCCCTGGCGTCGCTCATGGCCGCCGTCGGCGACCTGGCACCGCGCCTTGGCGAGATCCGCTGTCCGGTCCTGCTGTTCACCAGCACTCAGGATCACGTGGTTCCCACCAGCTCAAGCGACCTGTTGGCCTCCAACGTCTCCGGTCCCGTCGAACGGGTCAGGCTAGAGCGGAGCTACCACGTGGCCACCCTCGATTACGAACGAGCCGACATCGAGACGAGATCCGTGGATTTCGCTCGCAAAGTGACCGCCTAGCACCGCCGTGGCAGATCGCATCTCGCCCGCGGACGTGGCGCACGTCGCCAAGCTGGCCCGCCTCGACCTCACCGACGAGGAGTTGGAGTTGTTCGCCGAACAGCTGGGGGCGGTGCTCGATCACGCCGCCGACGTTGCCGCCCTCGACACGGCCGGGGTCCCGCCGACGGCCCATCCCCTGCCTTTGGTCAACGTGGTTCGCGAGGACGTGGTGCGACCGAGCCTGGACCGCGACGAAGTGCTGGCCGCCGCGCCGGACGCCGAAGACGGGCGGTTCCGTGTTCCTCGGATCCTGGGGGAGGCGCCGTGAGTGCGCTAGAACTCGCCGCGGTGATTCGCGCCGGTCGGCGTAGCGCCGTCTCTGTCGTCGAAGAGTGCATCGCCGCCATCGACGCACGCGAGGCCGAGCTGCATGCCTTCAACCTGGTGATGCGCGACAGCGCGCTGGCCGAGGCCCGGGAGGTCGACGACCGGATGGCGAAGGGTGAGGACCCCGGTCCGCTCGCCGGCGTGCCGGTCGTTTTGAAGGACAACTTGTGCACGCGGGGCGTTCCGACCACGTGCTCGTCGCGGATCCTCGAGGGCTGGCGGCCTCCGTACGACGCAACCGTGGTCACGCGGCTGCGCGAGGCGGGCGCCATCGTCATCGGGAAGACGAACCTCGACGAGTTCGCCATGGGGTCCTCCACGGAGAACTCTGCGTTCGGGCCGACTCGCAACCCGCACGATGCCACGAGGGTCCCGGGCGGGTCGAGCGGGGGCAGCGCCGCGGCGGTAGCCGCCGGATTCGCGCCGCTCGGTCTCGGCTCGGACACCGGAGGTTCCATACGTCAGCCGGCGGCGCTGTGCGGCGTGGTCGGGGTCAAGCCCACCTACGGGGCGGTTTCCCGGTATGGGTTGGTGGCCTTCGCCAGCTCGCTTGATCAGATCGGGCCGCTGGCCGGCACCGTGGCAGACGCCGCCGCCCTGCTCGAGGTGATCGCCGGCCATGATCCACTCGACTCCACGTCGATCCCCGCGCCGGCCCCGTCGGTGACCCAGGCGTTGGGTCGAGGAGTCGAGGGCCTGCGTGTCGGCCTCGTGCGGGAGCTGATGGACGGCATCGACGCCGACGTGTTGGCGCGGTTGCGGGTCGCCGCCGAACGATTGGAGCGGGCCGGCGCCAAGGTGGATGAGGTCGCCGTACCAGCCACGATCTTCGGGCTGTCCGCCTACTACCTGATCGCTCCGGCCGAGGCGTCCTCCAACCTGGCCCGCTACGACGGTGTCCGCTACGGCCTGCGCAAGGACGCGGAGGACATCACCACCATGTACGGGGCCACCCGGGCGGCTGGCTTCGGTCTCGAGGTGAAGCGGCGGATCATGCTCGGTGCATATGCGCTGTCGGCGGGCTATTACGACGCGTACTACGGGCAGGCTCAACGGGTACGGACGCTGATCATCCGGGACTTCGCGGCCGCCTACCAATCCCACGACGTGCTGCTGTCACCCACCGCGCCGACGACGGCGTTCGCCATTGGCGAAAAGACGGCGAACCCCCTGGCCATGTACCTCTCCGACGTGTGCACCATCCCGTCTAATCTCGCCGGCCATCCGGCCATGAGCGTTCCTTGCGGAGAGGGTGACGACGGGCTCCCCGTCGGCGTGCAGGTGATGGCGCCCGCTCTCGGCGAGCAGGTCATGTTCCAGGTAGCGGCGGTTCTGGAGGCAGACAAGTGACGACTCTGGCGCCGGCGGAGGCCGGCTGGGAGTCCGTCATCGGTCTCGAAGTGCACTGTGAGCTGCGCACCGAGACCAAGTTGTTCTGCGGATGCCGGAACATGTTCGGCGACGAGCCCAATACCAATATCTGCCCGGTCTGTCTCGGGCTGCCGGGCTCGCTCCCCGTCCTCAACCGGCGGGCGGTCGAGTTCGCCATGCGCATCGGGCTGTCGTTGCACTGCACCGTCGAGCCGAGCATCTTCCACCGCAAGAACTACTTCTATCC
>CAXMLU010000918.1:0-2837 GCA_964194255.1 uncultured bacterium | reverse complement strand
CCGTAGGGCGAGTCGTTGGCGATGCGTATGGCTTCGTTCTCGTCGCTGAACGGAATGACCGAGAGCACGGGACCGAAGATCTCCTCGCGGGCGATTGTCATCTGGTTGTCGACGTCGGCGAAGAGGGTCGGGTTGACCCAGTTGCCGGGGGCCAGATCACCCGCGGGGCGGTCACCGCCGCAGACGAGACGAGCGCCTTGTTCCTGGCCCTTGTCGATGTACCCCATCACCTTGTCCAGCTGCCGCTTGTTGATGATCGGCCCAGACGTGGTCTCGGCCAGGAACGGATCGCCGAAGGTGATCATGGCGGCCATCGAGGCGGCGGTGGTGATGAACTCGTCGTAGATCGACCTGTCCACAAGCGCTCTCGTCTGGCACACGCAGCCCTGGCCCGACAGTCCGAAGCTCACCATCCCCATCGCCGTCATGGCCGCCAGGTCGATGCTCGGCGCATCGGCAAAGTTCAGGCTGGCGCTCTTGCCGCCGAGTTCGAGTGACACCCGCTTGATGCCTTTGCCGCTGACTTCCAGGATGTGCTCGCCGACGGCCCGGCTCCCCGTGAAGGTGACCTTGTCGACGCCGGCGTGGGTGATGAGCGCCTCTCCGGTCACGGGACCGGTGCCCGTCACCAGGTTGAACACACCCGACGGCAGACCGATCTCCTCCATCAGTTCGGCGACGCGCAGCACGCCCAGCGAGGCGAACTCGGAAGGCTTCACTACGACCGTGCAGCCGGTGGCCAGCGCCGGTGCCACCTTTTGCGCGAACAAGAACAGCGGCGCATTCCAGGGAATGATCGCCGCGACCACACCGACCGGCTCCCGGACGGACAGGACCTGCATATCGTTGCCGGCGTACGGCGGATAGGTCTCGCCCGTCAATTTGTCGATCCAGCCGGCGTGATAGTCAAAGATGTCGGCGGCGAACTGCGACGAGACTTGATACATCGAGCTGAAGGTGATCGGGAGTCCGTTGTCCAAGGATTGCAGCCGGTTCAGCTCGCCGGCGTGGTCATACAGGACACTTACCAGCCGCTGCATGATCTGCTTGCGATCACGCGCCTTCATCGCCGGCCAGGGTCCATCGTCAAATGCCCGACGGGCGGCCTGCACCGCCCGATCGACATCCTTCGCCGACGCCGTCTGGAGCCGCACCACGTCCTCGTTGGTGGCCGGGTTCACGTGCGTCCAGATCTCGCCAGAGCCGTCGACCCACCCACCGTCGATGAACAGCCGTCCCTCGCCGACCTTCAACTCGTCACGCTGCGGCAGAACCGAGATGGCCATGTGGCCTCCTTATCGCTTGACCAGATTGACATTGGCCTCACCGGCCACCAACTCCACCGGCGTGCCCACCAGCTCCGTCCGCTCCGCCTCGGCCAGCAGATCAGCTCCGAGCAATTTGGCGTAGCTGCGATCCCCCTCGGGTAGATCGCACACGGCCACGCCCCACTCCGCCTCGCCTGAGCGGCCGTGCACGACGGTGTACGCGGCGATCGACGCTGGCCCGGTGGCGACGTCTCGGATAGCACAGTGCGGGCCGGCGTCGAGTCGCTCCTGGACCGCCGCGCCGTCGGGCGGACGCACGGCTCCGGGCGTGGTCGAGTACAGCCCGTAGACGTGCTTGGTCATATGCATGCCGACCCCGCTCACCATGCCCACCGATCCGGGGTCCTTGCGCAACACGTCCGCCATCGTGGCGATGGAATGGGAAAGGTAATTGCTTCCCGCCCCGCCCGAGAACGGAAGGCCACCGGTGACGGTCACGCCGCGTGGATCGGAAGCGACCAGGCCGAGTGCATCCAAGGCGAAATGGACGGAGCTCCCGAAGCAGCTGTACAGGTCGAGGTGGGCGACGTCGTCGATGCCCAGACCAGCCGCCGCCAGTGCCTCCGACGAGGCGGCCCGCATGGCGCGCGACTCCCCCATCTTCTCCCGCTCGGCGACGTACACCTCGTCGGTCGCATAACACCATCCCCGCAGGTACACCCGCTGCTCAGGGAGAACGCCGAGATCGTCGGCGGCCTGATGCGAGGCGACGATGACGGCGGCGGCCATATCGACATCCATGATCGAGACCATGTACTTCGTATAGGGATAACCGACCAGGCGATTCGCCGGCGTCGGCCGGATGAGCTCATCCACGGTCCGGGCCTGAGGGAACCAGGCGTAGGGATTGGCCGCAGCCACCTCCGTCATCGGCTCGAGGAGCTGACCAAGCTTGAGGCGGTAGGTATCGGGCGCGATGCCGAGGCGGCCTCGCCGGGCCACCTCGAAAGCGGCAAACGTCAGCCAGGCTTGAAAGACCTCGTGGGCCACCTCGGCCGGGTGGAATGGAGCCTCGAATGGAAACGGCGGCGGCTGCGGATGCCGGTGACTCCATTGCGCCTTCTCGCCGCGTTTCTTCAGCTGGCGACGAGTCTCGAGCGCCTCGGCCCCGGTTACAAGGGCGACGTCGTAGTCCCCGCGCATGATGTCCTCGGCGGCAGTCTGGACCAGGAGCTGCGGAGTGGTGCCGCCGATCCCCGAATAGAGCCGGTGGCGGGGCGCGATCCCGAGTCGTTGAGCCAGCCGTACCGGCGGATCGTCGTACTGCCAGCTCTGGCAGTAGACGATCTGGATGCTGTCGAGCTTGGCCAGGACCTGCGTCGACCCGGTGTCGGCGGCGGCCGCCCTGGCGACCTCCTCCCACATGGCCAAAGGCTCGGGCGCGTCGCCATCAGTTTCGGCGGGGCGCCAGGTGCGCTGACCTACTCCGATCAGGCAGGGCGTACGAGGATCAACCGCCGTCATCAGCGACCCTGCCACCGGGGCGGACGCTTCTCGGCGAACGCCTTG
>CAXMLU010000917.1:0-2974 GCA_964194255.1 uncultured bacterium | reverse complement strand
GGCCGCGGCCGCGCCGTCGCCGAGGATGAGCTCGACCTCCTCGTGGGGGCGGGGGATGACGTGCACGGACACGACGTCGCCGACTTTGCCGGCGGCGACCGCACCGGCGTCGGTGGCGGCTTTGACCGCCCCGACATCGCCCCGCACCATGACGGTGACGAGCCCGCCGCCGATCTGTTCCCTCCCGACCAGCCGTACGTTAGCCGCTTTGACCATGGCGTCGGCCGCTTCGATCGCGCCGACCAGCCCCCGGGTCTCGATCAGACCGAGGGCCCCGCCCGGCGCCCGCCCGCTCCCGTCCGTAGCCATCGCTCGTTCCTTTCTCTGTTGACCGGTGATCATTTCTTGAAGGTCACGCGACCGCCGACCACGACGTCGTCGACGATGGCGACGACGGCCCGGTCGGTCGGCGTGTGGCGGCTGGCCTCGGCGATCCGGGCGGCACCCCCCTGGGCGACCAGGACGATCTCGTCCTCACCGGCACCGACGAGGTCGACGGCCAGGTAGGGAATGCCGGCTTCGCCGCCGTCGGGATCGGAGGCGTCGACGTCGCTGACGAGGAGGATCTTGAAGCCGTCGAGACCCGCCTCCTTGACGGTGGAGACGACCTGCCCGACAACTCGAGCCAATTGCACCGACTGCGCTCCCTCAACGAGTTCTTAGTGTTCGAGCCCACCGTCGAATGGTACGGCGTAGCTGTTCGCCTGCCGTTGGCTCCCAGCGACAAGATCATGGACTGCTTCTTATCGGCGGTCGCTCTTGGTGCCGACGTCCCCAGCGGGAAGGATGAGGACGACGCGGCGGTCGAGGCCCGCCGCGGACGCCACCCACTTGCGGAGGAGCACGCACATGATCACACCGGAAGATGCCGCGCTCCACCCGCCCACGTCGGACGACCCCACCTGGGCCGAGACGAACTTTTTCGGGTTCTACGTCCCGGAGGTCAACCTCAACTGCGGCATGTACGCCCTCTTCCGCCCGAACCTCGGAGTGGCGCTGTCCACCGTCTGCTTGAACTCCAAGCGGGCCTACACCCACTGGGAGGCTGACTACTGCGACATGCAGGTCCACCTGCCCATGGGCGCCGGCTTCGACCTGCTCGACTACCGGTTGGCGAACGGGCTACACGTCCGGGCGATCGAGCCGAACATGGTCTACGAGGTCGACTTCGACGACGGTGACGGCACCAGCGTCCACTTCAACTACCGGGCGCTCATGCCGCCCTTCGACATCCACGACCCGGAGCAGGACCCGATGGTCGCCGCCGCCGCTCAGGGTTCCGATTTCGCCTGGGGGACCGCCTACAACGGGCACTTCGACCAGACCGGCGCCTTCGAAGGCGAGATCGTGCTCCGCGGGCGGCGGACACCGTTCTCCTGCGTCTCGACGATCGACCACAGCTGGGGCCCCCGCAGCGAACGCCACGCCCACGAGATGAGCTGGCTGCACGCCCACTTTTCGGAGGACCTGGCCATCCACGGCATCTTCGACTTCGACATGGCCGACGGAGGAACGGAGCTGCGGCTCACCCACGGCTACGTGCTGGATCACGGCGAGGTCCAGGGGCTGAAGGGGGGGACCGGGAAGACGACGCGCCGCGGCCATTTCCCCGAGGAGAAGGTGATCGAGGTGACCGACCGCCGCGACCAGACGTGGACGCTGCGCGGCCAGGCGTTGACGGCCTTCCCGTGGCTGGCCTGGCCCAACGTGACCGGGTTCAACGCCCTAATGCGCTGGGAGGACCAGGACGGGCGCAGCGGGATGGGGGAGACCCAGGACTTCTACGGCCTGCAGGCGCTCACCGCCCTCCACCGATCATGACCGGACCGGAACAGGTCGGGCGATGGCCGCGCTGACGACCATCGTCTTCGACTTCGACGGCACCCTCGTGCGAACCCGGGAGGCGTCCTGGGCGCTCTTCCGAGAGACCAACGAGCGCTTCGGGCTCGGCGTCGACACTCCCGAGGCCTTCTACCGCCTCTTCGACCGGAACCTCTACACCGCCCTCGACGAGGTGGCAGGCGGTGCCGGGACCGAGCGCGCCGGCGAGGTCCGGCACCACTTCCAGGCGCTCCTGGCGGCGCGGTACAACCCGGAGCTCGTGCCGGGGATGGCCAATGTGGTCCATGAGCTGGCGGCGCACTACGCGCTGGTCATCCTGTCCTCCAACACCATGGAGGCGGTGCGCCGGATCCTTCTGGCCAACGGTCTGGCGCAGTGCTTCGCCCACGTGTTCTCCGGTGACGTCGCGCCCGACAAGCACGAGGCCATCCAGCGGTTGCTCGACGACCCGAGCGTGTCGTGCGGCCGGCGCTGCTCGCCGCATTACGAGGAGAGTATGGCGTTGCGCTCGGCCGACGTGGGCGAGGTGCTGCTGGTGACCGACACCGTGGGTGACGTCGAGGAGGGCAGGAGGGCCGGGATCCGGGTCGGCGCCGTCGCCTGGGGGATGCATCCCGCCGACGCCCTGGAACGGGCCGGGGCGGAGTTCACCTGCATCTGGCCTGAGGAGCTGGTGGCGTATCTCCGACCGGGAGAGCAGTGCGCCGACGGGCCCTGCAAACTGCCGTCGCCCGCGGGCGGCGCCGGGCCGAGCCGGCCCGCACCCAGCCTGGCCGTGGTCGAGGCGGCGGAGGTGCGGCGGGATCGCCGGCTGGAGGCCGCCGGGATCGTGGCCTCGCGGCTGGCCGACGAGAAACCACCCTCCCGGGGCGCGCCGTGTGGATGTCCAACCGACCAGAACGCCGGCGATCCCGTGCTCCGACGGGCGCTGGCCGTCCTGTCCCGGGCCGAAATGAGTAGGGCATGACGCTGAGCGGTGATCCCCAGAGAGGCGCGCTCGGGCTGATCGAGACGATAGGCCTGGCGGCTGGGATCGAGGCCGCCGACAGCATGGTCAAAGCGGCGAACGTCGAGATCGTCACCCGCCAGCAGGTGGGCGGCGGCCTGGTCGCCATCCTCGTCCGGGGCGACA
>CAXMLU010000916.1:0-6188 GCA_964194255.1 uncultured bacterium | reverse complement strand
GCGACGAGTAGCCCGTGCCGAAGTCGTCGAGGCCAACCCGCACACCAGCGTCCCGCAGGGCTCGCCACCCGGTCATGGCCGAGTTTGACGCCGACATCAGCACCCGTTCGGTGACTTCGATCTGAAGGCAGTCGCGTGGTATCTCCCGCATCTCGAGCTTCTCGATGACGGTCGCGGCGAATCCGGCGTCGGCCAGATGACGGGCCGTAACGTTTATGCCGACTTCGAAGCGACCGCCGGTGTGATCTTGGCTCCGCCATTTCGCGGCCTGTTCGATGGCGGCGTCCAGGACCCAGGCGTCGATGCCCATGAGCAGGCCGCTTTCTTCGGCCACTTCAATGAAGGATGCCGGTAGTTGCAGCTCTCCGGAATCGTCTCGCACCCGGACCAACGCCTCTGCACCGATCACGGAGACATCAGACAGATCGACGATCGGTTGATACTCGACGACCAGGCGGTCATCGTCGATCGCCTGGCGGAGCATGCGCTCGATGCCCATGTGGCCAATCGCCTTCGTGCGGAGATCTTCGTCGAAGATCTCACTTCGGTCCCGGCCCCTATCCTTGGCCCGGTACAGGGCGAGATCCGCCTCCTGGAGCAGGTCCTCAGCCGCGTACTGCGAGTCCGCCGTGCAGGTGATACCGATGCTGATCGTGCAGACGAACTCCTCGTCACCCACGACGAACGGGCGGCGCCCGACCTCGGTGATGCGCCTGCCCATCTCGATGGCAGCTTGCTCGTTCTCCACGTCCTCGGCGACGATGACGAACTCATCGCCCCCGAGGCGGGCCAGCGTGTCCGCCGGGCGCATGTAGTGCTTTAACCGTTCGGCCATCTGCATGAGTACGGTGTCGCCGATGCGGTGACCGAGCGAGTCATTGACGATCTTGAACCGGTCGAGATCGAGATACATCACCGCCACGACTCCCGAGCCCCGGCCCTGGCGTCGCAACGCCTGATTCAGCCTGTCCATCAACACGGTGCGGTTGGCGACGCCAGTGAGCGGATCGGTCAGAGCTTGGCGCTGAAGCGTGATCAATGACTCCTTGCGCTCCGCGATGTCGCGCACGGTGGGACCGTGAGCGGCTCGGATCGTTCGAGCTCCCGCCGGCAGGTGGCTTCCACCCAGTGATAGGCGCCCTGCTGGGAGAGGAACCGAAAGGTGATGGTGGCGAATTGTTCAGCCGCCGACTCGTTCAGGGCGGTGTGCAGTACCTCAAGGTCGTCCGGGTGCACGAAGTCGTCCTGGCTGCGGCCGATCAGCTCGCTGGGATCCCAACCGAACAATCGCTTGCAGGCCGGGGAGACGTACCGATAGATCCCGCAGGCCGAGGTCACGACGATCAGGTCAGCTGAGGAGGCCAGCAAGGACTCGCAATCCGCGGCCTCGACGACCGTAGAGGCCCTCGGCTTATCCCTCAGGCTGCTCGAATCACGCAAGATCCCATCTCCCCTCTGCTGGAAGACGAAAATGGTCTTGCGTCTTGCCGCCGCGGGGTCCGGGCGATACGGGTGGGACGCGGCATAAGAATACCCCCGCCAGCAGTGCCGTTGGTACCACCCCGTGTGGGATCGGCCAGCGAGGTCGTCGCTCTAGCTGGAGAGCAGCTTGCCCGGCTCGTGCTTGAGCTTCTTGGCCGCCCTTTTTTCCTTAATGGTTCGGCCGGGTTTCTTGCCGTCGGACTTCTTCGGGGATTTGTCAGCCACGTGGACTCCTACCTTTCATGCCGCTGCCGAGAGGATGACGCCGGGCGCCGGCCGAGCCGACACCAAACCTTCCCGCCGGGCCGTCCGTAGCGACCAGGCCACCGTCAAGGTGATGCCGCCGCACGTGATCGCCAAGCCGGAAATCTGCTTCGCGGCCACGAAGGTGGCGAGGGGAAGGAACAGCAGAAGAACGAGCGTGGCGGCCGCAGTCACCAGATTGATCCCGGCCCACAGGACGGTCAGACGCCGGAACAGGCGGATCACCGCGGGTCGGCTCGTTATCTCGGCGGTCAGGGGCCAGAACTCACCGGCCAGGATGCCGATCAGCGGCCGTCCGACCGCGATCGACACGAGGAACACGACCGCCATCGCCACCGTTCCAAGTATCGGCTGGAAGAAGTACACGAAGGTGCTGCCACTGGCGACCGCGACAAGCGTGCGCACGGTGATCCCGACGGTGCCGAGGACAAGGATCGGTGGGACGGCCCGGTGGCGGAACAACCGGCGACCTATGGCGCTGTACGACCAGACGAGAGCGGCCATATAGGCGGCATTGACACCGATGGTGATCAGGCACAGATAAAACAGCAACGTGGGGATCAGCGTGGCCTCGATCAGGCGGGGGCCGGCCCGGCGCGCCACCGTGGCTATTACGGATCGCTGGGTGTTCTCGGAGTAATGCGGCTTGATCGAATCGGGGTTATCCACGATTGGGGCTAGAGCCGCGGCCGCTTGCACGTCACTCGGCCAGCAGGCGAGAGCGGAGTCGCTCTACTGAGTTCAGGCGGGTGGCGACCTCGTCTGGCTCCATCGTGAGGCTCGATTTGACGCGCTCGGCCATCCCGTCCAGTCGGGCCATCTCCTGACTTCGAAACTGGTCACGTTCTTCTGGGGTCGCCCGACGCAAGGCCCGGTTGAAAGCCTGGTTGGCCTGGTTCACTCCGTCGAAGCCCAACTTCTTGGCTATAGCGACAAAGGAACGACCCTTGACCCGCATCTCGAGAGCCTTCCCGTCGCGGGCGGAATGATCGTCCGCTGGGGACTGCCGAGTCACCATGTGCCACCTCTTCGCTGGAGAAGAGGCGACGGGACCGTCGAGCGGGCAACCGCAAGGCAGACGGGACGTCCCTTCCACGGACAACCTCACGCTACACCCGCGAGGAGGCACCCCGGCGCGCGCGGGCGCGGCCGGTGGGGGAGGCCTGCCGAAGCGAGGTCGATCTCGTCTCTGGGCATGCCAGAGTTCACCGTCGGACAGGCCGCGGAGCTGCTCCTCGTGAGCCCGGACACTGTGCGCCGGTGGGCCGACACCGGACAGTCGCCCATGGACGCACACCCGGCGGCCGGCGCAAGCTGGACGGAGCCGCGTTGTAGCGCTGACCGCCGACTTCCCGCCGTCGGCGGCGAGCGGCTGCCGGCTATGCACCAGGCACACACATTTGTGTCCACGTTGCGTCGACTGAGCGTCGATGCAATGTGGTGCGGGAAAGGTGTCGGGATACCTCGGCGTCCCGCCCCACCGGATCCGGCGCCCTAGGTCGTCTGACCTTAGTTTCTGCCACGTACAACGGCGCTATTGCCATCACGCTCGTCCTGGCCGGAACCGGCTCTGGGTCATTCAAACTCGTTGAGGCCGGCCTGATGGGCAACGTGGCTCCGGGCCAGCACCTTGACATTGAGCCAGGACCGAACAACCTGCCTGGGGCGACCGCGGTGGCGAGCTTCACCAACGCCGGCACCATCTCGCTTAGTGCCACGCTGGCCCTGCCGGCCGGGGCCACGCTCACCAACCACGGACAGATGTCGACCGTCGTACTGAGCATCCTCGATGGTGCGCTCGTGAACACCGGCCAACTGAAGCTGCCCGCCCACACCGGGCTCATCGTCACCGGGCCCGTTGTCACATCGGGCACCCTCGATGTAGGGATCGCGTCGTCCCTTGGAGCGGGTTGGCTCGATGGTTATGGCGCCGTCACTGTGTCCGGCACCCTCAAAGTCGATACCAGCTCAGCACCGGGATCGGGCCAGACCCGCAACATCGTGAGCGCGGCGTCGCTGTCAGGAACGTTCGCCAGCACGAGCTTCGGCAAGGTCCCCTACACCCTGACCTACTCGCCCACTCAGGCCGTACTCACCGCTCCGTAGGGTCATGGCCAATCTGGCGTCGCCCGCTTTGTGCGGGCGAGATGGGCGCTGAGGGACTCGATCCCGACCGGCCGGTTGTGGACCGACAATACCCCGTCTGCGCCCACAGGAGATGGCAGGCAAAGGTGCCGGCAGTGCACCCCGCGGTGGCGTAGTTCCAAGCCGGAGACGGGCGGTTGACGAGCTGCGCGGCCCGTGCTTGGCTCGCTTTGCCGTGATACCGATTCCGCCAGAGGAGATGCGTGCCCTCGTCGGGCGACCGGAGCTGGAGCTCTTCCTCGAATGTCCCGACTACCCGCCCGAGCTCACGCGACGGGTTCTGGATCTCGGCTGCGGCTGCGGACGGATAGCCCGGTGGCTCCTGGGCGTCAGTCCCCCGACCGCAGCGCTACTTGGGAGTCGACCTCCATCAAGGCATGATCGAGTGGTGCCGGGAGAATCTCGCCGCTTCGGGGTTCGAGTACGTCCACCAGAATGTCGCTCTTCGGAGACTTAATCCCGGCGGGACGCTTCGAGTCGCCCCGATTCCCACCGAGGAATCGTTCACACTCATCCTCGCCCTGTCGTTCTTCACGCACCTGCTCGAGGACCGAACCGAGTTCTATCTCGATGAGGTCGTCAGATCGCTCCCGGACGATGGGCTCCTTCACTCCACGTGGTTCCTCTTCGACAAGAGCGACCTTCCGATGATGCAGGACTTCCAGAACGCGCTCTTAATCAACGCCGACGATCCGACGAACGCCGTGATCTATGACCGTGAGTGGCTGCTCTGCGGGTTGCTTCAACGCGGCCTCGCCGTACGGCGAGCCGACCCGCCGGAGATCCGGGGCTTCCAGTGGCAACTCTGGATCGGCCGCGGTGGCGAACATGTTCCGATGCCGTTCGATACCGCTCCGAGAGGTCGCCGACCCCCGCCCGTCTGATCTTGCGGCTTACGGGCGCTGAGGCGCGGTTTAGAGATGTACGGGCGAGATGTGCGGGCGAGAGGACTCGAACCTCCACCTCCGAGGAGACCGGGACCTAAACCCGGCGCGTCTGCCAGTTCCGCCACGCCCGCGTGCTCGCGGTCCAAACTACAGCACCGATGCCGCGGCCAGGCGGCGTGGACAGCCTCTACAATGTCCGTTATTCGCTGGGCTCATGAAAGGACCGGACCGCTGTATTCATGCGCGCAGCGCCGAGGCCTGATGCGACGGCGCACCCCTGTGTTAACGGTCGCCCTGGCGACCCTGGTCGCGGGTGCCTGCAGCGGGTCGCACGAGAAGGCGGCGCCGCCGACGACGGCAGCCGGTCCCGCGATCAGCACCTCGACGTCAACGTCGACGGCTTCCTCGCCGACCACCGCCGTGCCGACGGACATTAAGCCGGTGCTGCAGGGCATCGTGCTGATCAACCAGGTGCCGACCGCTTCGTCTCTGGCTGATGTCGGCGGGGTGGCGCTGAGTATCAGCTGGAAGGAACTTCAGCCCACCCAGGGCGGACCGATCGCGACCGGCAACGCGCTCGATCAAGCCATCGCTCAGGTCCGAGAGCTGAACCGCGCCCACCACGCGAACGTTGGCATTCGCTTCCGCATCCTGGCGGGTATCGACGCGCCCGACTGGGTCAAGAACCTCGGCGGCGCGCCGGTGGACGTGACCGCCGTTCAAGACAACATCACGGGCACGGTCGGCCGGTTCTGGACCGATGCTTTCGGACGGGCCTATGAGGAGCTGCAGACGAAGTTGGCAGCCAAGTACGACGTCGTCCCCGAGGTCCGGGAAGTCACGGTCTCTCGCTGCACAACCGTCTTCGCCGAGCCCCTCGTGCGGCAGTCGTCCGACCCGGCGACGGTCGCCAGCTTGGAGGCCGCGGGCTACACCGACTCCGCCGACAGCGGCTGCCAGCGCGGCCAGATTGACGCTCACCAGGTCTGGCGCCATACACGGACGGGCATGGCGTTCAACCCTTATCAGCATGTCGGGGGAGCGTTGAGCGACTCCCAGACCAGCATCGTCTACATGCAGTACTGCCGCCAGGCGCTCGGTGCCCGGTGTGTGCTCGAAAACAATTCCATTCGCTGGCCGGTGCTCGGCGGCGGCTACCCCGTGCTGTACCAAGCCATGTTCGGCTTCGGGCCACCGCTGTCATTTCAGACCGCTGGCCCGAACCGCATCGGCGACCTGGCCGTCACCTTGAGCTGGGCGGCGCAGAACGGGGCCAACTCGGTCGAGCTGAGCCCGGGGATGTTCGGCCAGGCCATACCGGCGCTCGCCCCGATCGTCGCCCGCCTGCGGCAGAACCCGGCCGGGTGAGACCGCCGCCGACCCTCTAAGGCAGCGCGCCCGCAGGCCGAA
>CAXMLU010000915.1:0-4389 GCA_964194255.1 uncultured bacterium | reverse complement strand
TTCCGGCCGGCGGCAACGCGCCGGCGTCAGGTAATGGCGCCGGCCAGGCGGAGGGCGGCGTCCAGGTCGGCGTCGTGGTTGAAGCCGCCGAAATGGCGGACACGGATGACGCCTTGGCTGTCGATCACGATGGTGACCGGGATGCCCGGCTTCTGGCCCACGCCGTAGGCGGCCGCGATCTGTCCGTTCGGATCCTGGAGGGCCGGCCAATCGGCATGCTGCTCACTCATGAACTTTCCCGCCGAAGTCGATTGGTCCTGGAAGATCACCCCGATGACCGTGACGCCGGGATGGCGGGATGCCGCCCGCCGCAGGACGGGGAACTCTTCACGACAGGGAATGCACCACGAGGCCCAGAAATTCAGCAGGACGGTCTTGCCCTTGGCGTCGGCCAGCGCCACCCGCCGCCCGCTGAGGTCAGGTGCGCTGAAGAGCGGAGCGGCGGCCCCGCTGGAACCGTTCTGATGATGCGACGACGGCTTGAGCAACCCGTAGGCCACCAGACCGATAACGACGACTACGACGAGGCTGACGACGGTCCGGCGGCGGCTCACGTCACGCATCCTGCCCCACGGTCGAGCCCGGGTGGGTTCAGGAAGGACCGGGAGGGGGTGGTGATGAAGCCAGCTCCCGCTCTACATCGGCCCAGGTCAACGGGTCGGACGCCGCACCGTAGATCTCCGCCATCTGGGCCCGGCGCCGGAGTTCGCGCGCCGCGTTCTCCGTGCGCTCCCACTCGCCATACCAGCGGAAGAACAGCACCACGATGATGCCCCAGATGAGGGTCGTCCCTCCCACCTTCATGATGGCCCCCGCCGTCTGCTGGTCTTGCACAGCCGAACCCCCGAATGGCCGGGGCACGGTCGCGTAGAACTTGTACACGACTCCGTCAGCGAACGCCAAGAAGGCGGCCGGCACGTTGGGGATGATCGACTGGAAGAAGAGATACACCATCCGGCCTGGGGCCGAGAGACTCGGGAACTCGGGTAGCCGGTTGACCACCGGGAACCACATCAGCATGGCGGCGCTGAAGGACCATAGATGGACGAAGAAGTGCAACGAATGGTGCTCGAGCACGGCGTTGACGAGCGCGGGCCAGTGGGTGAGCGCCACGGTCGCGTTGAACACCAATGCGGCCACGAGTGGCCTGGCCATCACCCGGACGGCGGCCGCCAGGCGGGCCGGACGCAGGATCCATCTGGTCAGCCAGCCTGGTACGCCGAGCAGCAACAACGGAGGAGCCACCAAGGTCATGACCATGTGCTGGGCCATGTGCACCGAGAACAGGTAGTTCTCGGCAATGTCGTGGACGGGCCAGTCCGATACCACCCAGAGCAAGGCGACACCGGAGCAGAACAGGGCTACCTGGCGGCGGGTAACGACGGGTTCGCCGGCGGGCACGACCCGCGGCCCGATACGAGTAACGGCGAACCAATACAGCAAGAGGCTGACGACGAAGATGGCCCAGGTTTCGGGATGGGCGTGCGAACGCCACGGATCAACCGAGGCGGTGGCAAGAGCGAGCATCAGTCGGGCACGGTCACGCGTGAATGCGGTTCTGGAAGACGCCGAACATGAGGAAGACGATGGTGTACACGATGGCGGCCAGGATGATCCCGGTCAGGAAGACCCGCCGCAGCCAAACGTGATCGAACTTCAGGTGCATGAAGTAGGCGGCCACCATGCCGAACTTGATGGCCGCCAGGATCAAAAGGATGGGTGGACCACCGGCACCCAGCCGCTTGATGTACGACACGCCCACTTCGACGGCAGTGATAGCGGCCAGGATCATCGCGATCTTGATGTACTTGGCGTCGGTTGGATGAGCCCCGTGCTCGCCCGGCTCGCTGAGGTGCGCCTCCACGGCCGAGCTGGCGTCCGCATGGCTGGTCTCGGTGCTCATCGTCACACGTGTCCGTGGAGGGCCGGGGAGGGGATCAGGTACACGACCGTGAAGATCACGATCCACACCACGTCCACGAAGTGCCAATACAGACCGGCGATCTCGATCACCTCGGACTTCGCCTGGGGCAGCTTGCCTCGCGCCGACAGGTTGGCCAGGGACAGCAGCATCAGGATGCCGACGGTCACATGCACGCCGTGGAATCCGGTGAGGACAAAGAAGCTCGAGCCGAACAGGTTGGTCTTCAGGGTCAAGCCCTCACGAATGAACGACGTGAACTCGTAGACCTGGCCGCCGATGAACGTGGCCCCTAACATGGCCGTGGCGATCAGCCAGATGCGCAGACGGCGCTGGTCACCCCGCTGGATGGCAGAGAGGGCCAGCACCATCGTCAGCGAGCTCATCAGCAGAACGAACGAGCTGACCGACGTATAGGGGATGTCGTAGACCTGCTTGGGGCTGGGGCCAACGATGCTGCGCCCCCGGTACAGGAAGTAGGTGGAGATAAGAGCGCCGAAGAGCAGGCACTCGGACCCGAGAAAGGCCCACATGGCCAGCTTGTCGTTGGACACCCCCGTGTTGGTGGCCGGGTGTCCGCCGTGAGCGCCGACGTCGTGGGCCTCCGGGGTGGCGGTTTCCGCCGCGACGACGGTCATTGGCCCTCCTCCTCACCGGGCGTCGACGCCGGGGTATCGGCCGACCCGCCGCCGGCCGTTCCTCCACCGTCAGCGCCGGACTCGGTGCCGGACTCCGTGCCGGACCCGAGCTCGGCCGGGGCCGGAGCCCCGACGAGCGCAGGCACCTCCGACAAGATCTCGTGGTGCTCCTCTGGCTCCGTTGACGGCTCGAAGCCCCAGGCGTAGAGGCCGCCCAACAGGATCATCACCCCGAGGATGGAGACCAGATAGCTCCCACCTCCGCCCCGGCCGAAGACGATGCCGTACGCGATGATCGGCAGTCCGAGGGACGCGACGATCGGGAAGTACGACGGCGACGGCAGGTGGACCCCATGGTCCGGGCCGAGGGCGACGGCCGGCGCCGGCTGCTGCGGCAACTTGACCAATCGGCCCTCCTCGTCCTCCGTGTACTTCTGATGCCAGAACTCGTCCAGGGAGTGCACCGTCGGGAGCTCGGCAAAGTTGTAGGCCGGCACCGGCGACGGCAACGTCCATTCGAGCGTACGCGCGTCCCACGGATCCTGAGGCGCGGGCACACCCTCCTTCCAGGTCTTCCACACGTTGTAGAGAAAGACGAGCACGCCCAACGCGATGATGAACGCACCGATCGTCGCCACCATGTTCCAGAAGGCCAGGCCCAGGCTCTTGTCGTAGGTGTAGATGCGTCTCGGCATGCCCTCCAGACCGAGGATGTGCATCGGTCCGAACGTCAGGTTGAACCCGGCGAAGGTCAACCAGTAATGCCATTTGCCCAGGCGTTCGTCGAGCATCCGGCCGAAGAGCTTCGGATACCAGAAGTAGATGGCGCCGAAGAGGGCGAAGATCGACCCACCGAAGAGCACGTAGTGAAAATGGGCGACCACGTAGTACGTGTCGGTCTGCTGGCGGTCATGGGGCGAGAGTGAGTGGGTGACACCGGACAGACCGCCGATGGTGAACATGGCGATGAACCCGACGGCCCAGAGCATCGGCGTCGCGAATCGCAATGACCCTTTCATCATGGTGCCGATCCAGTTGAAGATCTTCACCCCCGTCGGCACCGCAATGAACATGGTGGTGAGCGAGAACGCCGATACGGCCACCGGTCCCAAGCCCACCGCGAACATGTGGTGCACCCACACTCCCCAGCCGATGAACCCGATGGCAATGCCCGAGAAGACCATGACCGGGTAGCCGAACAGTGGCTTGCGGGAGAACACGGGCAGGATCTCCGACACGATGCCCATGGCCGGCAGCACGAGGATGTACACCTCGGGATGTCCGAACAGCCAGAACAGGTGTTGCCACAGGACGGGATCGCCCCCGCGCGTCGGGTCGAAGAAGGCTGAACCGAAGAACCGGTCAAACATCAGCAGGAACAACGCCACCGTGATGATGGGCATGGCGAAGAGAGTGAGGAACTGGGACACCAGGCTCATCCACACGAAGATCGGCATCCGGAACAGATCCATTCCCGGCGCGCGCATGTTGAGCGTGGTGACGATGAGGTTGACGGCTCCCACCGTTGAGGCGATGCCCAGGATCTGGAGTCCGAAGATCCAGAAGTCGATGCCGCGCCCCGGGAGGAACCCGGTTACCGAGGTGTTGGGGGCATATCCGAACCAGCCACCGTTGGGTGCGCCGCCCAGGAGGAAACTGGAGTAGAGGAAGATCCCTCCGAAGAGGAACGTCCAGTAGCTGAAGGCGTTGAGCCGCGGGAAGGCGACGTCTCGCGCGCCGATCATGAGCGGCAGCAGGAAGTTCGAGAATGCGACCGAGAGGGGCATGATCACCAGGAAGACCATGGTCGTGCCGTGCATCGTGAAGACC
>CAXMLU010000914.1:0-2195 GCA_964194255.1 uncultured bacterium | reverse complement strand
GCCATCAGCATGGCGGCGAAGGCCAGGTACGGATTGCAGGATGCGTCCGGGCAGCGGAACTCGACCCGCTTGGCCTTGGGGCTGCGTTGGGCCAACGGGATGCGGCAGCTGGCCGAGCGGTTGCGCTGGCTGTACACCAGGTTGACCGGTGCCTCGTAGCCCGGCACCAGCCGCTTGTAGCTGTTGGTGGTCGGCGCCGCGAACGCAAGGATGGCGGCGGCGTGGGTAAGGAGGCCGCCGATGTAGTGCCGGGCGAGGTCGGACAGTCCGGCGTACCCCGTCTCGTCGTAGAAGAGGGGCTCCCCGGCCTTCCAGAGCGACTGGTGGGTGTGCATCCCCGAGCCGTTGTCCTGGAACAGTGGCTTGGGCATGAACGTGAGCGTCTTCCCATTGGCGTTAGCCACGTTCTTCAGGATGTACTTGAACATCATCAACTGATCGCCCATGGCCAGGAGGGTGTTGAACTTGGTGCCGATCTCGCCTTGGCCGCCAGTCGCCACCTCGTGGTGGTGCAGCTCGACCTCGATGCCGACGCTCATCAGCGTGGTGGCCATCTCGGAACGCAGGTCCTGGTAGTGGTCCATCGGCGGAACTGGGAAGTACCCCTGCTTGGTGCGCGGTTTGTACCCCAGGTTGGGCCCTTCGTCGGTCGCCGTGTTCCAGATCCCTTCGACCGAATCAATGCGGTAGGACGCCGAGTGGGAGTCCTGCCCGAACCGGACATCGTCGAAGATGAAGAATTCCGGCTCCGGCCCGAAGTACGCCTTGTCGGCGATCCCTGTCGAGGTCATGTACGCCTCGGCCTTCTGGGCCACGTAGCGGGGATCACGGGAGTAGGGCTCCATGGTCACCGGGTCCCGCACAAAGCAGTTGAGAATGAGCGTCTTGTGCTGGCGGAACGGGTCGATGACCGCCGTGGACGGATCCGGCATGAGGATCATGTCCGATTCCTGGATCTGCTGGAACCCCCGAATCGAGGACCCGTCGAAGCCGTGGCCGTCGGTGAACGTGTCGGCGGTGAGGGCGGAAACAGGCACGGTGACGTGCTGCATGAGGCCGGGCAGGTCGCAGAACCGGTAATCCACGAAGGCAACTCCCTCGTCTTTCACCAGCTTCAAGACGTCGGACGGGGTGCGGTCCGGCACGGCAAATCCTCCTCTACGCAGTGAGGCAACTGCAGCGGGTAAGGCGGCCAGCCTGCTGCCGGCCTGTTTCCCCTCTGTTGCCGCAAGATGAAGTCAGTGTGAACGCCTTGTCCTAGCACGCCGGTGGGTGGGCGAGGCAAGTGGAGCCTGCGAGAATAGGGGGCATGGAACGCCAACAGGATTATGTGCTGCGCACCGTCGAGGAACGGGGTATCCGCTGGATCCAGCTCTGGTTCACCGACGTCCTCGGCATCCCCAAGACGTTCAACATCACGCCGGCCGAACTGGAGAACGCGCTGGAAGAGGGCATGACCTTCGACGGCTCGGCCATCGACGGCTTTAGCCGGGTCCAGGAGTCCGACGTGCTGGCCCGTCCCGACCCCAAGACGTTCCAGATCCTGCCGTGGCGGCCGGCTGATGGGCCTGACGTCCCGGCGGCGAGAGTCTTCTGTGACGTGCTGAATCTGGATGGCACGCCGTTCGAGGGCTGCCCGCGTAACGTGCTCCGGCGGGCGCTACAGCGAGCCAGGGAAAAGGGTTTCACCTTCTTCGCCGCACCGGAGCTCGAGTGGTTCTACTTCGCCGATGCCAACACGGAGAAGCCGGTCCCGCTCGATCACGGCTCGTACTTCGAGCTCACCGTCGGTGACATGGCCAGCGAGCTGCGCAAGCAAACGGTGCTGACCCTCGAGGACATGGGCATCCCGGTCGAGTACAGCCAGCACGAAGATGCGCCCAGTCAGCACGAGATCGACCTGAGGTACACCGACGCCATGACGATGGCTGACACCGTCATGAGCGTCCGGATGGTCGTCAAGGAGATCGCCCGAGAGCACGGCATCTACGCCACCTTCATGCCCAAGCCCCTGGCTGGTGTCCAGGGCAGCGGCATGCACACCCATTTCTCGCTCTTCGAGGGAGACACGAACGCCTTCCATGACGAGGGCGACGATTACCACCTGTCCGAGGTCGGCCGGCACTTCGTGGCCGGCCTTCTCCATCACGCCCGGGAGATCACCGCCGTCACCAACCAGTGGGTCAACTCCTACA
>CAXMLU010000913.1:0-6222 GCA_964194255.1 uncultured bacterium | reverse complement strand
GAGCCGATCAGCGAGCCTGTTGGGCTTCCTCGACGGTGAGTTCTGCGGCCGGATCCGCTCGGAGCCGGTCATCGGGAATCGGCAGCCCGCTCCGCACGGATCTCCCGAAGGATCCCTCTTCGAGACGCTCTTCTGCCCGGCCGATCGCTTCCAGGCGGGCGCGTAGCGCCGACGCTACGGCGTCGTCGTTCTGCTCGGTGGTGAGCGGTTCCGCCGAGTCGGTCATGTCCCCGGGCTCGTTCGCGGCCGTTCGGTCGTCGCGTCCCGCCGCGACCACGTCGTCGAGGAGCTGCTGCACTCGACCCCGCTCGGTAGCGACTAACTCTCGAGCCTCGTCATGGTCCATCGGGTCCTCCCCCGAGATGCGGTCGGCTGGCCGGCAGTTAAGCGCGTCCAGCCATAGCCCCGGGGCCGCACGCTAGCGCAGCCCCCCGTCGAGGAACCCGGCCGGGTTGGCTAGCCGTGGCGCCGGTTGTGGCGGGGTGCGCTCGTGCACCTCACCTGCAGAACGCCGTGGCGGCGCGTGAGTCTGCACTCGTCGCAACGAACTCTGATGCTGCTGCGGACCTTCATTCCTATCCCTTCAAGCGATCCACCTGGAGCAACCGTGCTAGCCAGCGCTTTTCGGGCCCCGCTATTCCGGGCCGGGCCAGGTCCCCGGGACCGGGTCGTGGATCGGTCCTGGGGTGTCGCGTCGGCGACCGACCGGCTACGAGCCGTCCTCGACGACGCGGAAGCCGGTAGACCTGACACAACCCCCGTCACCGGCGGGCAAACCGACCAGGAACTTGGCGCGGTTGACATCGACGCGGCGGAGCCGGATGAAGCGGCGACTTATCCGGTGAGCCGGGATCTTGCCGTTGTCGATCAGGCGCAAGAGCTGGTGCTGTTCGAGTCCGAGTTCACGAGAGGCAGCCTGCGGGCTGAGCCATGTACCTCTCTGCCGGATGCGTCTTTCCATCGCCCTTAGATTCGGCACATCCGAGTCTCGGATGAATGGGTCGAACGAACCCGTGTATCTGCTCCGACCGACGCCTGCCCCGCGTCGGTTAGCCGACCAGCGTGACCAGGCTGATCAGAATGACACCGACGACGGCGGCCATTGCGAGCGGGGCAAGAGTCTCGCCGGAACGCTTGGCCCGCAGCGCCATAGTCAGGGGAATGAACCCGATCAGCACGAAGTGAGTAACAAACGCGACGACGAGATAGAGGGCGCAGACGCCGAACGTCATCAGCGAGTAGTGGTTGAGACCCTTGGCGTTTGCGGTTCGGAGGTTGAGACCGCCGACCTGCGGCCGTGTATCGGCCGTCCATTGGTGCCCGTCCCACCAACGTACGGATGCCGCGCCACTCGGATCTGGATACCAAGCCGCGGCCGTTCCTTCCCGTGCTCATGGCTTCTTTTCGGCAGCGCCTTCGGCCCGCTTAAGGGGCTCAGGTGCCGTCGAGGCGAGCGAGCATGTCGGCGCAGGACTCGATCGAAGCCCGCGTGATTGGGTCGACGACGAGCTGGATGTGCGCCACGCCGACGGCCGCGAACGCTCGCAGCTGATCGGCGATCTCGGACGCCGTGCCTTCTATCGGACGCATCTTGGGGCCGTCTTCGTGGCCCATCTGGCGTCGGGAACCGCCGGGAAGTCGCACGTGCACCGCGCAAGTGGCCTCGACGTCCGCTGGTCGGCGCCCGGCCGCCACGATCGCCTCGTCGACGCGGGCTCTCACGCGTCCGAACCCTGCCGCGGTGTTGCCGAACAGACTCCACCACACATTCCACTGGTCGACGTGCGGAAGGCCGATCGACAGCATGCGAGGGCTCGCCGATCCAAGCATCAACGGCGGGCCACCGGGGCGGGGAGAGCGGGGATGCAGGATGCATTCCTCGACCGTGTAGTACCTGCCCGCCAGATCGCAGCGTCCGTCCCGCAGCAGCGAGCGGATGATGGTGAGGGCCTCCTCGAACCGCGAGACCCGATGGTCAAAGGCGAACCCGTAGGCCCGGTATTCGCGCTCGTTCCACCCTGCGCCGAGCCCGACAATCAACCTTCCACCAGAAATGGCGTCGATGGTCGCGGCTTGCTTGGCCAGCATCGTCGGTTCCCGGAAGCCAACCGACGCCACGAGCGGGCCAAGCTCGACACGCGACGTCACGGCCGCCAATGCGGCCAGCGTGGTCCATGCCTCCCAGGGACCACGGGGCCCGACGGGCAGGTCGTAGAGCAGATGGTCGCCGACCCAGATCGAGTCGAAGCCGACCGCCTCGGCCGTTTGAGCCATCGCGATCAACTCCGGGAACGGCACCTCCCATTCGACCTCCGGGAGTTGGATACCTACCTTCATCCGACGGGTCATGGCGAGCGACGCCGACGCGTTCGCCAGGCATCTGACCGGAACGCGATATCGACGGTCGCCTCACCCTCGACGCTCAAGAACTCCCGGAGAAGTCGCCGCGTCTCGGTGATCACGCCATTGCGCGTCTCTTCGGGCATTGTGACATCGCCCCAGTTGCTGTCGAGGACGTACTGGTGGGCATCGACAAGCCGTCGTGCTCGTGTGACGGCGGCTTCATTCAGCGAATAGGAGACCATCAACGCCATTCTGTCGGAGTCCCCGCGCACATGGAGTGCACCCCCGGACGAAGTCGGCGTGCGCACCGACCTCAGAGTGCCCCGGCGGCATGTCGGACGACGTGCGCGTGATCGAGGCCATTGGATCGCCGGGTGCCGGCCGACGCATCGGAGACTCGCAAACAGTGGGCGGCGACGAGGGCCGGCTCAGTTAGAGCGGCTTCACTCCGCCGAATAGGGCGAGCTCGCGCCACTTCCAGTGGCAGTCGACATCCTGGAAGCCGATCTCGCGGAGCCAGCTGACCTGGGTCCACACGTCCAAAAGGATATTCGAACGGTCCTCGTCCCCTCGGGTCATACCCATCGCGGTGAGGAACGTGTCCTGGAGGTGCTCGGTGGGCGAGGCCACGTGCTCGAGGTTCAGGAAGGCTCCGCCCGGCCTGAGTAGATCAAAGCACTCGGCGTACAGCGTCTGCTTGCGCACGTCTGGACAATGGTGGATCGCGAAACTCGACACGATGGCATCGAAGCGTCCGGGTTGGGGCAGCGGGTCGTTGAGGTCGTGGGGCCAGATCCGAACCCGCTTGTCACTGGCAAATCGACGGGCAGCCGCCTCGAGCATGGGCGGCGACATGTCCAGGCCGATCGCCTCGGTCGCGTGGGGCCTCGCCCCAAAGACCAGGGCGATGAGTCGCCCGTCTCCCGTCCCTAGGTCCAAGAAGCGGTTGACGTTCTGCGGCAGGGCCTCGAGAAGCGTCGCCTCCCCTTCGGAGCGGTGAGGTACCTGATCCTGCTTAGCCAAGTAGCCGAGGGCGTGATCGCGGCTCGCCCACTCCGTCATGTCCGGTCTCACAGATGGAACACTACGGAGGATTCGAACCCGCGCTCAGTGATTTATCGGGCGGACCCGGGGTGTACCGGGCGGAAGTTGTTCAGGACCAGCTCGCCGGGATCCGCACGAGGTCGCGGTCGAGGGCCGCGACCGATGCCACGCCGAGCAGCCGCAGCGTTCGGTCGATGTCTTCGCGAAAGATCGACAAGACGCGCTCAACGCCGGGCTGTCCCGCAGCGGCCAGACCGTACGCCCATGGCCGGCCGACCATGACGGCCCGAGCGCCGAGAGCGACGGCCTTGACGACGTCGGCGCCCCGGCGAAACCCGCCGTCGACGAGTACCTCGACCTGGTCGCCGACGGCGTCGAGCACCTCTACGAGGGCGGCCATCGTCGGTGGGCTGCCGTCGAGCTGGCGACCACCGTGGTTCGACACCACGATCGCCGACACGCCGCAGTCGATGGCGCGAAGCGCGTCGTCGCCTCTCACGATCCCTTTGGCGATCACGGGTCCGTCGAAGTGCTCACGGAGCCAGGTGAAGTCCTCCCACCGCGGCGGAGTCGCGATCCAGTGCATGAGCGCCTCCGACGCCGACATCGGCTTCCCGTCGGCTTGCAGCGCGGCGGCGTTCACAAGCTCGAGCCGAAAGCGGTCACGCGCCACGTCCGCGACCCAGCGCGGGTGCAGGGCCGCGAGCGGAGCCATCTTCGTTACCGTCCGACGGTCGAGTCTCAGCGGGGGTGACAGGCCGTAGCGCAAGTCGCGCTCGCGGTTACCCGGGATCTGCGTGTCGAGCGTGACGATCAGCGCGCCGAAATGAGCCGCGCTGGCGATATCGACAAGCTGCTCGGCTCCCGCCCGGCCGCCTAGAAAATAGAGTTGGAACCATGGGGGGTTCCCGGCCACCGCAGCTGCGGCAACCTCGTCGATCGTGTGGCCCGACATCGAGCTGTGCGTGAAGAGCGTGCCTGCGGTGGTGGCGGCGCGAGCACCGGCCACATCTCCGAGCGGATCCATCATCCGGGTGAAGCCGACAGGAGACAACAGCACAGGCATGGCGATCCGTGTTCCGAGCACGGTGGTGGCGAGGTCCGGGCCAGGGACGCCCGCGGTCACGCCCATCCGAGGTCGGAACTGCACGGCTTCGATCGCCGCTTCATTGCTGCGTACCGTGGATTCGGATCCCGCTCCACCCTCGATGTAGTCGAAGACGGGTCTGGGAACGCGTCGCTGCGCCCGTCGGCGGGCGTCCGCCACGGTGCCAATGCGGGCGGCTGCCTTACGCTGCCACGCCTCGTGTCTGGGAACCATGGAGTTACCGTACGCTTTTCGCGGGATCTGGCTGCGGCCGCGTCAGCCATCGGGGCGAGAACGCGTACGCTGCCGAGATGCTCGCCGTGCAGTTCGACATGGCCGATCGCAGGTTCCCCGCGTCGCTCGCCGACCTGCCCGAGCCTCAGCTTCCGGGATCAGCCTGGGCGCGCGTGGCCGTGACCACCGGCGGGATCTGTGGCAGCGACCTCCACCTGTTTGCCCACAACACCGGTCCGTCGCCCACCCTGATGGGGATGGGGGGCTCCCTTCCCTTTGTGCTCGGCCACGAGATCGCCGGCCGCGTGATCGAAGCAGGACCAGAGTGCCTGTACTCGGTTGGTACGCGGGTCGCCGTCGACCCGTGCATCCCGTGCGCGGCTCGGGGAATCGAGCCGCCCTGCGCGAGTTGCGCACGTGGGTGGACATCGTCGTGCCTCAACCTTGACAGCCGCATCGTCAGCGGCGGCCGCTCGCTCGGGTTCACGCAGGGCCTTGGCGGTGGATGGGCCGAGCAGGTGCTGGCGCACGTCTCGATGCTCCATGCCGTCCCCGACGCCGTGCCCGATCGAGCCGGGAGCCTGCACGAGCCGGTTTCGATCGCCTGCCACGGCCTCCTTCGCGCCCCACCCCGCGACGGTGAGCCGGTCCTGATCGTCGGCGCCGGCATCATCGGCCTCGCAACCGTGGCCGCGATGAAAGGGCTCTTCCCGGGCTGTCCGATCACCATGGTCGCCCGTCACGCTCACCAGGCCGAAGCGGCCGCCGCCTGCGGTGCTGATCACGTCGTGCGGACGGACCCGGACAACGCCCACATCGATGAGCTCGCCCGCCTTGTCGGCACACGGGTTGTCGGGCGGAAGGCGCAGGTGATGCTGATGGGCGGCTACCCCTATGTCGTGGAGGCCGTCGGCGCCCCTCAATCGGTGACTGAGGCGCTCCGGGCCGTCGCCCATCGAGGCACCGTGCTGCTGCTCGGGGCAGCAGGTGTGAGCGAAGTCGACCTGACACCGGTCTGGTACAAGGAGGCCGCTCTGGTGGGCTCGATCGATCACACCGTGGACAGCGGCACTGCGCCGGGACTCGCCGGAGGCGCCGACCGCCACTCCGTGGACCGCGCCCTCGACATTCTCGCCGCGGGGCTCCTGCCGCACGAGGTCGTCGTTACCCACGAGTTCCCCCTGACGGAGTACCGCGATGCCGTCGAGACCGCCATCGATCGAGGTCAGTCACACGCCATCAAGGTCGTCTTCCGCCCTAGTGGTGTGTCGCGGATTTGGTGATCCGGTCGAGGGTGGCTTGTCCGCGGGCGACTTTGTCGAGGATCTGGTCGGCGGGTTTGGTCCAGACGAAGGGCTCGGGGTTGTCTTTCCAGTGGGAGACCCAGCAGTCGATCCGGGTTTCGAATTCGGCGACGGAGGTGAAGCTGGGGTTGGTCAAGGCTTTGCGGCTGAGCACGGAGAACCAGCACTCGACGAGGTTGAGCCATGACGAGCTGGTCGGGGTGAAGTGCA
>CAXMLU010000912.1:0-7018 GCA_964194255.1 uncultured bacterium | reverse complement strand
GAGCCGATCCCGCCCGGTTGAGACCGAGGTGAGGTGGACCTCCTGGGTCTGCTGGCCGGCCCAGGCCACTGTGTCCCCGGCGGCAGCGAGAACAACGCCGGGAGTCGCCGCCACCGCGTGGGCACTCGCCGTCACCGGATCGATGACCCGGATCCCAGTGAGCACCTGCACGACCAGTCCGGCGTCGGTCGCTCCGGAGATGTTGCCCAGGCCCTCCGTCCGGACGGGTCCGGACAGCGTGATGCCGGAGCTGTCCACGTGTCTGACCATGCCTCCGGCGATGACCCACACGGTTCCGTCCCGTCCGGGCAGCACCCGGGTGACCGGGCCGAGCGGCCGCCCTGGCCCGCGGAGGTCAGCCGGAAGGAGAGCCAGTCGGCCTTGCACGACGGCGAACACGTTGCGTCCAGCCACGATCAGCTGCGTATCAGAAGTCAGGCCGGTGGCATCGTCTCGGCCCGCGTCGAGATCGACGACATGCACACCCTCGCTGGTGGTGACCGCCAACCGGACGCCGGTCGGCCGGTCGGCGAGCCGGTTCAGGGCGGTGAGGGCCTGATCGGCCGCGTGCAGGCGCGTTGCGTCCACGTTGACCGGGAGGCCACCGGCGTGGAACCGGCGCCTGGCGGCATCGAGCAGATCCCCTACCGCGAGGAAGGTGGCCAGGGTGGAGCGCGACGGGTCGGTCGGCGTGACCTGCAGGTCGGCGACCTCGAGCCGGATGGCGCTCCGGATTCGGTTTCGCAGCCGGGTCAGTCCTGTGTCGGGGATAAGCCCTGGCAACGACCGGTCCAACCGCTTCAGCCGGCTGATCTCTTCGGCCGCCAACGCCCTCTCTCCGCCCATCACCGCGGACTCATCACCGGGTACGGCGAGGGCTTGAAGCTGTTCGATGAGGGCGGCGCGCCCGTTGTTCATCGCCGACACCTGCGACCACACCCCGTCGATGCGCCCGGTGTCGGAGCGCAGCACGGCGACACGAAGCGGGAACGCGACGAGTCCGGAGACCAGCAAGGCGATCACGACACAAAGGGACCACCGAGGTCGACATCCCACCGTTCGGGGGTCGGCGAGCTCCCGCGCCGACTCGGCGACGTCCATAGGCAGCACCTCGAGGTCGGTGCCCACGGCGGAATGCTACGTCTCCACGCCGGACGCGCCGAGGGCGCCCTCGCCATTGAGGGCGCCCTCAGCACGGGGTTGGGATCGCAGGCCTACGCGGCCAGATGAGGCCGGTCGCGGCGCCGTTGCTCGGGGGCGTCACCCTCGTTCGAGCCAGCCAGGTGGAACAACGCCCGCCATACGCTCGTGGATCCGCCCATCACGATCCCGGTGGCCCACGTCCCCATCCAGTGATACCGGAAGGTGGTGTGGAACCCGCCGAAGACGGAGTCGGCAGCGACAGCGGCGGCGATGCCCAAGATGAGAGCTAGCTCGGTATGCACCCGGGCCAGCTGCGGAAAGAGATCCTCGAGCACGTCCAAGAGTTTGAACAGGCCGAGGCCAAGCAGCGCAATGACTGCCAGCGAATACATCGTTTCCTCCTGACGGAGGGTCGTGGTTCTCCGTCATGTAATTGGACCGCGTTGCCTCCTCAGAAGTAACACTCCGGGACAAATGCGTGCCCGCGCGCCAGCTTCCTCAGCCAATCTGGGTCCAGGCTTCGACGTGCTTGCGCTTGCGCTTGCCACCTACGTCGAAGTATCCGTCGAGCCGGCGGCGCGCCTCCACGTCGAGACGGAGGGAGAGGGCGCCGACCTGCCGATCGATGCCAGCCACCTGGCCGTCCGGGTCGCCACCGATGTGGCCGGGCATGACCGGCTGGCCATTGTCGTGCGTTCCGAGATTCCGGTGGGGCGCGGTTTGGGTTCGTCCGCGGCGGTGGCGGCGGCGGCGGCCGCGGCTGCCGGCGCCAAGGATCCGCTCGGCGTGGCCGCCGCTCTGGATGGGCACCCGGAGAATGCGGCCGCGTCGGTGCTCGGGGGCCTCGTAGCCGCGACGCTCATCGACGGTGCGCCCGTGACCGTCAGGCTGCCGCTCGACGACTCGCTCGTCTTCGTGGTGGTGATCCCCGACCGGTCGCTGCCGACCAAGGAGGCAAGGGCGGCTCTCCCCGCGGTCGTGGCGCACGGAGATGCCGCCTTCAACCTCGGCCGGATGGCGCTCTTGATGGCGGGGCTGGCCGATCACCGCTTCCTTCGTCCCGAAGCGGGCCAAGACCGCCTGCACCAGCCGTACCGGGCCGCCTTGTACCCCGAAGCCGAGCCTCTTCTGCATGGCCTGGTCGCGGCTGGGGCTCTGTGCTCGTGCTGGTCGGGTGCCGGGCCCAGCCTCCTGGGCGTGTGCGAGAGGACGGCTGGCCGCCCGGTGCGTGACCGGGCTGAGGTCCTCCTCGGCGATGTCGGTCTCGCCGGTAGGGCGGTTTTGCTGGAGCATGATCGGCGTGGCCTGGTAATCGAGAGGTAATCTGCACTTGACGTGGCCACTCAACCGACACGGGCGCTCGAAGCGGTGCCGAACCCGCATCCGGAGCGCGCGTATACCGTGCGTTGCCAGACGCCGGAATTCACGTGTCTGTGCCCTCGCACCGGCCAGCCCGATTTTGCCACCGTGACGATTGACTACGTCCCGGGACCGTCGATTGTTGAGCTCAAGTCGCTCAAGCTCTACCTCTGGAGCTACCGCCAGGAGGGCGCGTTCCACGAGGATGTCACCAACCGCATCCTTGATGATCTCGTGGCAACTGTCGAGCCCCGGCAGATGTCCGTGCACACCGATTGGTTGGTCCGGGGTGGTATCACCACCGCGGTCGAAGCGTCCTACCCGTGAGCAGCGCCACCGTCCGGGAGCGGGAACGCCACCGGCACCGGCGGGCGATGGACGGCGAACCCGACCGGGTGAACTCACGATCGCGGCGCTTGCGGCTGATACCGATCGGCGCCGGCCTGGCCGTGGCCATTCTGGTGGCGCTCACCGGAAAGCTCTTCGTCTGGCCGACGCCGACCGGGCTGCCGCCAAGCCGTGTGGACGCCGTTCTGGTCCTCGCGGGCGACAGAGACGATCCGCTGAACCGGGCCATGGCCCTGATGCACAAGGGGATCGCGCCGACGTTGGTCATCTTTGACGGTATGAGGCCGCATTGGGCCGCCGCCAACGCCTTGTGTAACACGACCCGCACTGACTCGACCTTTACCTACCGCGTGACCTGCCCCCACCTGAGCCCGGATACCACCCGGGAAGCGGCGGAGTGGGCTCGGGACAACTACGGCTACAACCACGGGAGCCGTGTGGCGGTGGTGACGCCCCGCCATCATCTGACCCGAGCTCGCCTCGACATGGACCGCTGCCTCGGTTCCGGATTCGTCATGGTCTCGAGTACCCACCACGATGCCCTGCTCACCAAGGCCAACCACGTCCTTCACGAGTGGGCCGGCTGGTTACGCGACGAGACGATCCAACGCTCCTGTTGATTGGCCCGCCTGGGGACCCGGCCCGCGGCCGTGCCTGTTAGAGCGGTAAGGGACGAACGGGTCGCCACCGGTAGAGTACGGCGGTGGCCAGGACGTATTGGATCGAGACTCTGGGGTGTCCCAAGAACCAGGTGGACTCGGACAAGTTGGTCGGAACGCTCGTAGCCGACGGCCTGGTGTCAGCGTCCGGCCCCGATACGGCCGACTTGGTAGTCGTCAATACCTGCGCCTTCATCGAGGCGGCTCGCCAAGAATCCATCGAGACGGTCCTGTCCCTGTCCAGCCGCCGCCGGGACGGAGCCGAGGTGGTCGTCACCGGGTGCATGGCCGAGCGCTATGGCGACGAGTTGGCGGTCGCTCTCCCCGAAGTGACCGTGGCCGGGTTCGGGGTGCCGGTGATGCTGGGCGCCAAACCGGCCGTTCCCGCCTTCGATCTGTTGAACCTGCCCCGACCACGGTCGTCAGCACCCTGGGCCTACGTGAAGATCGCCGAGGGTTGCGACCGCAACTGCGGATTCTGCGCCATCCCCTCGTTCCGCGGCCGGCAGCGGTCGCGCTCGGTGGACTCGATCCTGGCCGAGGTTGACAGCCTCGACGTTCAGGAGGTCGTCCTGGTCGCCCAGGACCTGGCCTCGTACGGTCGTGACGACCACCGGGCGGGGGCCATCGTGTCGCTGGTCAGACAGGTTGCCCGGCGGGTGCCGCGAACTCGTCTCCTCTATCTGTATCCCTCGGAGCTCACCGACGGTCTGATCGATGTGATCGGCGAGACCGGCGTGGCGTATTTCGACCTCTCCCTCCAGCACGTCGCCAAGTCCCACCTGCGGCGCATGCGGCGCTGGGGTGACGGCACGCGTTTCCTGGTTCGGATCGAAGCGATCCGGCGCCGGTTCCCCGAAGCCGCCTTCCGATCGTCGTTCATCGTCGGCTACCCGGGCGAGACGGAGGACGATCACGACCAGCTTCTCGCCTTCCTAGAGAGTGCACAGCTCGACTGGGCCGGCTTCTTCGCCTTCTCGCGCGAGGAAGGGACGTTCGCCGCCGACCTACCGGGCGTCGTACCCTCCGAGTTGGTGGCCGAACGGCTGCGCGAGGTCGGGGAGGCGCAGGACGCCATCACCGCCGCTAGACGAGTCGCGCTCATCGGCCGCGAGATCGACGTGCTGGTCGACGCGCCGGGCGTCGGACGTAGCCATCGGGAGGCACCGGAGATCGATGGGATCGTGGCCGTGCCCGCCGATGTGCCGGTCGGAAGCTTCGCCCGGGTCCGGGTCGCCAGCGCCACCGGCCCCGATCTCGAGGCCGAAGCCGTCGCGGTGGGGGTCTGAAGGCCGTGGCCACCGAAAGCTTCGGGCCGTCGGCGCTGGTCACGCCGGCCAATGCCGTGACCATCATCCGTTTGCTGGTGACGCCGGTGCTGCTGTTCGTCGTCGTTCATGACGGACCCTCGTACGGATCGCTGGCCTTCTGGGTGCTGCTGTCTTGCACCGACGGACTTGACGGCTGGCTGGCCCGCCGGCAGGGAACGACGCGGTCGGGCGCGTTCCTTGACCCCCTGGCCGACAAATGCCTCGTGGTGGGGGCTATGGTCGCGCTGGTCGCCGACCATCAGTTCTGGTGGGTTCCCGTGACCATCATCGCGGCGCGCGAATTCGGGATCAGCCTCTACCGGACGTCCGTTGGCCGCCGGGGCATTTCCGTCCCGGCGCGCCCGCTGGCCAAGGTCAAGACCGTCGTGCAGGACGTGGCTGTCGGCTTCGCCCTCCTCCCTACCGCCGGAACCCGCCATCCCGGCGTGGCCACCGGCTGGCTCTGGGCGGCCGTCGTGTTGACGGTCTGGAGCGCTGGTCAGTACCTGCTCGACGGTCGGAGGGCGGCGGCGTCTCCGAGCGGGGCTCTGGATGCGTTGTGAGGTCGTGGCCATAGGCACCGAGCTTCTGCTCGGCCAAGTAGTCGACACCAATTCCTCCTGGATGGGCGAACGTCTGGCCCTGGCCGGGATCGACTCGCATTTCCAGACCAAGGTTGGAGACAACCCGGCCCGCATCGTGCTCGCCCTCCGGGCGGCGTTAGCGCGCGGCGACGCCGTCATCGCATGTGGGGGACTCGGGCCGACCCAGGACGACATCACCCGGGAGGCCATCGCCACGGTGATGAACGTCCCTCTGCACCGGGATCCGGCCATCCTCGAACGAATCCGGGGCATGTTCGAAGCCCGAGGTCGGGCCATGGCCGACAACAACGCCCGCCAAGCCGACGTACCTGAGGGCGCCACGGTCATCCCCCAGGTGCGAGGAACCGCCCCGGGGCTCATCTGCCCGGTTGGACACAAAGTCATCTATGCCGTACCCGGCGTCCCCCACGAAATGGAGGAGATGGTCACGCGAGCGGTGATCCCCGATCTTCAAGCCAGGGCGGGGACGGTAGCCACCATCCGCAGCCGCACCCTGCGAACGTGGGGGCTGGCCGAATCGAGCCTGGCCGAGCTGCTCGGGCCTCGCCTGGTGGAGTTGGACGGCACCGGGAACCCGACCATCGCGTTCTTGGCCAGCGGGATGGAGGGCATCAAGGTGCGGGTGACCGCCAAGGCGGCCACCGACGAGGAGGCCAGCCGCCTGCTCCTCGACGAGGAGCTGAAGCTGCGCAGCCTGCTGGGCGACGTGGTCTTCGGCGTCGACGACGTCACGATGGAGGCGGCCGTCGCCGGCCTGCTCGAGGCTCAGGGGCTGACCCTCGGCGTGGGCGAGTCGCTCACGGGTGGCATGGTCGGGTCGAGACTGACGGCCGTCGACGGGGCCAGCCGGTGGTTCCGCGGATCGGTTGTTGCGTACGACTCCCGGGTGAAGTTCGACGTGCTAGGCGTGCCCGAAGGCCCAGTGGTTTCCGCCGCCGCTGCTAAGGCCATGGCTCGCGGGGCGGCGCGGGTGCTGGGTGCCGATGTCGGCTTGGGCGTGACCGGGGTGGCCGGACCGACTGAACAGGAGCGGCAGCCGGTCGGCACCGTCTGGTTGGGCATCGCCCTCGGCGGCGCGGAGGACGCCGTCAGCGTCCACCTTCCCGGTGATCGCGAGCGGGTCCGGCAGTTCGCCACCATTTCCCTGCTCGATCTGCTGCGTCGCCGGCTGCTGGCCCGTTCCTCCTGAGCCATGCGGTTGTTCATAGCCGTGTGGCCGTCCCCCTCGGTCCGGTCGGTAGTCGAGGGTTTGGCCCGGCCCGACGCGGCCGGGGTGCGATGGACGACGGCTGACCAGTGGCATGTGACGCTGCGCTTCCTGGGTGAACTGCCGTCGCCGGATCCGGTGCTCGAGGCGCTGGCCGCCGCCGCGCTGCCGTGTGCCACCGCTCGCGTGGCCGGGCCACCGGTGCGGATGGGAAGAGGCGTGCTGTCCCTGCCCGTCTCCGGTCTCGACGCACTGGCTGGCGCCGTCGTGGGAGCCACGGCCGGGATGGGCCGCCCTCCGGAGAACCGACCCTTCCGCGGCCACTTGACGCTCGCCCGCTCGTGGCGGGGGAGCACCGAGGTATGCTCACGGCCGGGCCAGCCGCCC
>CAXMLU010000911.1:0-3234 GCA_964194255.1 uncultured bacterium | reverse complement strand
CGGCCAGCGGGTGGCCGACGCCTATATCGATGCCGAAGCGGTGAGGTTGACGGCCTGGCAGGCGGCATGGCGGCTCGACACCGGCATGCCGTCGGCGGCCGAGGTGGCCGTCGCCAAGTACTGGGCATCCGAGGGAGGCCAGCGGGTAGTCCACGCCGGCCAGCACCTGCATGGCGGTATCGGCGTCGATCGCGACTACCCGCTTCATCGCTACTTCCTCTGGGCCAAGCACGTCGAACTGACCCTCGGTGGCGCCACCCGTCAGCTGCTTCGCCTCGGCGCCATGCTGGCCGCCGAACCGGTGTAGGAGGGAGAGGTGTCGCTGTCCGAGTCTCTCCCCCGCGCCACTCTGACCCGAAGCCAGGCCGCCCGCCGGGCTCGCGTCATTGCCGCCGCCATGGCGCTGGCGGGGGAGGGCGGATACGAGGCCGTACAGATGCGGGATGTGGCGTCGACCGCCCAGGTCGCCCTCGGCACCATCTACCGCTACTTCTCATCGAAGGACCACGTGCTGGCCGCCACCCTGGTCGAGTGGACGCGCGACTTGCAACGGCGGCTGACACAGCGCCCGCCCCGCGGCGAGACGCCCGCCGACCGAGTAGTGGACATCTTGCATCGGGCGACACGGAGCATCGAGCGCAACCCGAAGCTGACAGCCGCCTTGATCACCGCGGTGTCCGCGCCCGACCCGGCGATCACGGAATGCCAGGCCGAGATCAGCGACATCATGGTCGACATGCTCTCGGCGGCGATGGTCGGGGTGGACCCGGAACTCAGGGCCGGCGTGTGCCGGGTGCTGTCCCACGTGTGGTTCTCAAGTCTGCTCGGCTGGGTCAACGGCTGGGGGAACGGCATCGATGTCGGCGAGGAACTGGAGGTGGCCGCCCGCCTGCTGCTCCGCGGCGAATTGGACGGATGAGTGGGCTCTGCGAAGGGCGGGTAGCGGTCATCACGGGCGCCGGTCGCGGCATTGGTCGAAGTCACGCCCTGGAGTTCGCCCGCCAGGGCGCCAAGGTGATCGTCAACGATCTCGGCGCCAACATCGACGGCAGCGGGTCGTCGGACGGGCCCGCCGGTGAAGTGGTCGACGCCATTCGGGCTGATGGCGGTGAGGCCTTGGTCAACGGTGACGACGTGGCGTCGTGGGACGGTGCCTCCCGGCTCATCGCCGCCGCGTTGGACACCTATGGCCGGCTCGACATTTTGGTGTGCAATGCCGGGATTCTTCGCGACCGCATGATCGTGAGCATGGCCGAGGACGACTGGGACGCAGTCATGCGGGTCCATCTGAAGGGATTGTTCTGCCCGGTGCGCCACGCGGTGACGTATTGGCGCGAGCAGGTGAAGGCGCGGCATGACGTAGATGCCCGCATCGTGACCACATCTTCGGGCGCGGGCCTGTATGGAAGCGTCGGACAGGCCAACTATTCAGCGGCCAAGGCCGGCATCGCCGCGTTCACCATCGTGGCCGCCGCCGAGCTGGCCCGGTACGGAGTCACCGCCAACGCCATCGCTCCCGCCGCACGGAGCCGGATGACCGAAGGTGCGTTCCCGGAGATGATGGCCGCGCCTGCCGCCGGCTTTGACTCCATGGACGCCGACAACATCGCGCCACTGGTCGTGTGGTTGGGGAGCGTCGAGTCGAAGGAGGTATCCGGGCGGGTGTTCGAGGTGCAGGGCGGCCAGATCAGCGTAGCCAGTGGTTGGGGAAAGGGTCCCGCCGTGGACAAGGGGGAGCGCTGGGATCCGGCCGAGCTCGGGCCGGTCGTACGCGAGCTGCTGGCCCTGGCCGCGGTGTCCGTGCCCGTGTTCGGCGTCCAGTAACGGAGGTGGCGGTGTACGTACTTGTGTCCCGGAGCGGTCCGAGCCTAGAGGAAGCCGAGGACCTGGCCCGCTTCCATCTCACCATCGAGCCGGATGTGGATGACCCGGCGACGGCGCTCGGCCAGTGGGGCATCGTCGAAGGCGACCATGCCTGGGTGCAGGTGGACGCGTTGCGACGGGCGGCGGCCGGACGGGTCGGTGCCCGCTGGGACGCCGACTTCACCGGGATGCTGACGTACGCAGCGGAAAAGAGATGGCTGTCCGAGGACGGCTTAGCCATCCGGGCTCACATCCAACGCGTTACTACCGCCTGAACTCGGGGATGACGTACTTCCCCAACAGCTCGATCGACTGCATGACTTTCTCATGGGGGATCTTGTAAGGGTTCACCAGGCACAGCAGCAGGTCGCATCCGGCCGCTTCGTACCGCTTGGCGGCGGCGATGCACTCGTCGGGGTCGCCCACCACCGACGATCCACTCTCGTGCAGGAACTCGAAGCTAATCAGATCGAGAGCACCGCTGCGCTGGTGTTCCAGGATGGGAGCGGCATAGCTGAACGTCCCGAGATCCTGGCCCTCCAGCATCTCCGCGACCGATGCGATGAGGGCGGCGCCGTGCGCGACGTACCAGGAGAACGACTCCCTGGCCACCTCATAGGCCTCGTCCTTGGTCGGCGCACAATGGACCATGGTGAAGGTGGCCGCCCGGTCGTTCACGAATTTGCCGGCCGGTTGTTTGCAGGCGGCCAAACCGTCGCGGTAGAGCTGGATCCTCTTGATCAGGTCCTCGGGTGGCACGCCGACCGTGAATGAGCACAGACCGATACCCTGCTCACCGATGGCGCGATGACCCTCCGGGCTGCTGGTCGCGCCCCAGATGGGAGGGTGAGGCTGCTGGAGAGGCTTCGGGAGCACGCGGCGCTTGGGCATGCGCCAGTACGTTCCTTCGAATTCATACTCGTCGTTCGTCCACGCTCCCACGATGTGGTGCAGGGCCTCCTGCCACATGGCGCGGGTCTCGTGAGGGTTGATGCCGAAACCCTCCAATTCCGCTCGGGTGGAGGAGCGTCCGGTACCGAACTCGACGCGCCCATCCGAGATCAGGTCGAGGACGGCCACCGACTCGGCGGTGCGAATGGGATGGTTGTACGGCTGGGGCAGAAGCCGCACTCCGTACCCGATGCGGAGGTTCTTGGTCTGCGCGGCGATGGCGCCGTACAACACCTCCGGATTCGAGCAGTGCGAGTACTCCTCCAGGAAGTGGTGCTCGACTGTCCAAAAGCTGTGGAAGCCGACACGGTCGCCGAGGACCGCCTGTGCGATCGTGTTTTTGTACGCCTGATACTCGCTCTCGGGCGTCCAGGGCCGGGCCACGGGGATCTCGTAGAACAGCGCGAACTCCATGCCGCC
>CAXMLU010000910.1:0-3742 GCA_964194255.1 uncultured bacterium | reverse complement strand
GAGCCGAGCCGGCGGCATTGTTCTGGTTCCTCCGGGACTGAGATATGGCCCGGTGTTTCCTGAGAGTAGGCTGCGTTTACTGACACGGAGCCTCGGAGGTCGGCCTATGCCCCGCAATTCATCCCGCCGCCAGGGGAACTTCACCCCCTACACCAGACTGACGCAGCCGCTCGTCCGGGACAACGGCGCCCTCCGCCCCGCTACCTGGGACGAGGCGCTCGACCGGGCCGCCGCTGGCTTGCGTACCGCCCTCGACCGCGGCGGACCGAAGTCGATCGGGATGTTCTCGTGCTCCAAGTCGACCAACGAGATGAACTTCGTGGCTCAGAAGTTCGCTCGGGCCGCGCTCGGCACGAACAACATCGACTCCTGTAACCGCACCTGACACGCACCTAGCGTCGTCGGTCTGGCGACAGTCTTCGGTGCTGGCGGTGGCACCAGTTCCTACCGCGAAATAGAGGACACCGACGTCATCGTCCTCTGGGGCTCAAACGCGCGTGAGGCGCACCCCATCTTCTTCCACCACCTGCTCAAAGGCGTCCACCACGGCGCCAAGCTGTTCGTTGTCGATCCCCGTCGCACGTCATCGGCGAAGTGGGCTGATGTCTGGCTCGGCCTCGATGTAGGGACCGATATCGCGCTGGCCCACACGGTGGCGCGGGAGATCATCCATGCTGGGTTGCAGCACCACGACTTCATCGCTCGCGCCACCACCGGCTTCGACGCGTTCGCCGCGTCGGTCGAGGATTGGACGCTCGAGCGCGGTGAGATTGAGACCGGGGTCCCCGCCGCGGCCATCCGGGAATTGGCCCACGCCTACGCGACTGCCGATCGGGCGCAGCTGTGCTGGACCCTGGGTATCACCGAGCACCACAACGCCGTGGACAACGTCCTGGCGCTCATCAACTTGGCTCTGTTGTGCGGCCACGTGGGTCGCTACGGCTCGGGGCTCAGTCCTCTCCGTGGGCAGAACAACGTGCAGGGCGGCGGCGACATGGGCGCGATCCCCAATCGCCTACCGGGGTTTCAGGACCTTCACGATCCCAGCATCCTGGCGAAATTCGACGCGGCGTGGGGCTCGAGCATTCCGGCCGAATACGGGATGCATCTGTCGGCCATGTTCGAGGCCATGGGCCGAGGAGAGCTGAACGCGCTCTACGTCATTGGAGAGAACCCGGCCCAGTCCGAAGCGGACGTCAGTCACGCCGTCAAGCTCCTGCAGGGTCTCGATCACCTGGTCGTGCAGGACATCTTCTTGACAAAGACCGGGCAGCTGGCGGACGTGGTGCTGCCGGCGTCGGCGGCGTGGTGCGAGGGCGAGGGCACCGTGACCAATAGCGAGCGGCGGGTGCAGCGTGTTCGCAAGGCGCTCGAGCCGCCTCCCGGCGCGCGCGACGATATCGAGATCATTCTCGAGATTGCCCGGAGGCTTGGCCAAGACTGGCCGTACCGCGGCGCCGAGGACGTGTGGGAGGAGGTCCGTCGCCTGTCTCCCATGCATGCGGGAATGTCCTACGCCCGGCTGGAGGAGTTGGATGGTATCCAATGGCCGTGCCCATTCAATGACCGAATCGAGCCCAGCTACCTGCATGGCCGGCTCTGGGCCGAGGACCCGGTCGAACGGGGCATGCCGGCGCCCTTTTCCCCGGTGGTGCATGAGCTGCCGGTCGACGAGCTCAATGACGACTATCCGATAAGACTGACGACGGGGCGCCGGCTCGACTCGTACAACACCGGCGTGCAATCGGGCGGGTTCCGCTCTCCGCTGCGGTCCGTGGAGACCCTCGATCTGTCGCCCGAGGATGCGGCGAGGAGTGAATTGGCCAATGGCGACGAGGTGCGCATCACGTCCCGCCGGGGAAGCATCGTGGCTCCTATGCATGTCGACCCGGCTCTGCGCCCTGGCCTCGCCTTCATGTCGGTGCACTTTCCTGACGAGGTCGATGTCAATCAACTCACCATCGAGGCCATCTGCCCGAAGTCGGGGACGTCGGAGTTCAAGGCCACCGCCATCCGGGTCGAACGCATGTCGGTCGGGGCGTCACGGTCCTGATGGACATTCGCTTCCGTGATGCGCGCCCGTCCGAAGGGGAGCGTGTGGCCGTCGATAAGGTCCTGGGGCCGGCGGTTACCGGCTGGGAGGGCGGCGAACGGCTATCGTCGGATACGCGGGTGGTGTATGGCGCGCGCAGTCAGGCGGGCGCCCAACGCGACATGCTCCTGCCCGCCCTTCACGCGCTGCACGAGCGCATCGGCTGGATCAGCGAGGGCGGCCTCAACTACATCTGCGAGCGCCTGGTCGTCCCACCGGCCGAGGCCTATGGCGTGGCCAGCTTCTACGCACTGTTCTGGTTGACTCCCCGGCCCCCGCGTGTCGTCCACGTGTGCGTGGACCTGGCCTGCATGACCCGAGGCTCAGGCGCGCTGGTGTCGGCTCTCGAGGTGCAGGCCGGTAACTCGGAGGCGGCCTGCTGGCAGCGCAGCCCATGCCTAGGCCTGTGCGAGCAAGCCCCGGCCGCGCTCATCAGCGAGGCTGGCGAGGAGCGGTACGAAGAGGTCGTGGCCCCCGCCACCGCCGATGCGGTGCGAGCCGCCATCGCCGGCTCCCGGTCGCCCGGTGGGTGGGACCATGTCGCGGCGGTGCCCCAGGTCGGCGAACCTGGCCTCGTGCTGCTGTCGCGCATCGGTCAGGTGGATCCCAGCTCCATCGACTCCTACCGGTCCCACGGCGGCTACCAGGCGCTCCGGCGGGCCTTCGAGCTCGGGCCGGTCGGTGTGATCCGCGAGCTCAACGATTCCAAGCTGGTCGGGCGGGGCGGCGCCGCGTTCCCGGCCGGTCGGAAGTGGGACGCCGTTGCCCGCCAGCCCGTCCGTCCCCACTACCTCGTCTGCAACGCCGATGAGAGCGAACCGGGCACCTTCAAGGACCGGGTCCTGATGGAGGGCGACCCCTTCTCCGTCATCGAGGCGATGACCATCGCCGGGGTGACCACCGGCTGCGAGCGTGGCTTCGTCTACCTGCGTGGCGAGTACCCGGTCGCGCATGAGCGACTCAGTCACGCCATTCATAGCGCCCGAGATCGGGGTTGTCTCGGCGACGACGTGATGGGGCAAGGGATCAGGTTCGATATCGAGATCCGCCGCGGCGCGGGCGCCTACGTGTGCGGAGAAGAGACGGCCATCTTCAACTCCATCGAAGGGTTCCGAGGCGAGCCGCGAAACAAGCCGCCGTTTCCGGTCGAGGTCGGCCTGTTCGGCCAGCCCACCGTCGTCAACAACGTCGAGACGCTAGTCAACGTCCTGCCCATCGTGTTGGGGGGCGGACCGGCCTACGCGGCGGTGGGCACCGAGGGATCGAGCGGAACCAAACTGTTCGGGGTCTCGGGCGGTGTCGTGCGGCCCGGGGTCTATGAGGTGCCCTTCGGGGTCACGCTGGGCCAGCTCATCGAGCGGGCCGGAGGTACGGAACCGGGGCGGGACCTCCAGGCGGTGTTGCTCGGAGGCGCGGCTGGATGCTTCGTACGGCCGGAGGATCTCGACATCCCGCTTACGTTCGAAGGCACGCGGGCCCGGGGCGCCACGCTGGGCTCCGGCGTGGTGATGGTCCTCGACGACACTGTCGAGCTGGTGCCGTTCCTCTTGCGTATCGCCGGCTTCTTCCGAGACGAGTCGTGCGGGCAGTGTGTTCCATGTCGAGTGGGCACCGTGCGTCAGGAAGAAGTGCTGGGGCGCTTGGCGGGGG
>CAXMLU010000909.1:0-14689 GCA_964194255.1 uncultured bacterium | reverse complement strand
GAGGTCCAGATCTTCTGGCCGTTGATGACCCACTCATCGCCGTCCAGGACTGCCCGGCATCCCAGGTTGCCCAGATCTGAGCCGGCGTTGGGCTCGGAATATCCCTGGCACCACTTGTGCTCGCCGGAGAGGATGCGGGGCAGGAAGTAGCGCCTCTGGTCGTCGGTACCCCACTCCAACAGGGTGTTCCCGACCATCTGGATGCCGAAGACGTCGTTGGGCCCTCCGAGGGGCACCCCGGCCCGGGTAAACTCTTCGGCCAGGATCACCGTCTCCAAAGCGGTGAGACCGGCGCCGCCATACTCCTTGGGCCACGAGACCCCCAGATAGCCGTTCTCGGCGAGCGTCTGGCGCCATTCACCGTCGAACCGCTCGCGTTCGGCTTCACCCAGCGTGCCGATGCCCTTCCAGTCCGGGGGCAGATGCTTGGCCAAGAAGGCGTGGACCTCCTCTCGATACGCCTCTGCCTCCGGCGGATACCGCACGTCCATGCCCGTCAGCGTACTTGCTGCCGCTCCTGCTCAGCCGCCGTCGAGACGGCGCCAGGCCACGGCCGAGGCCCCGACCAGCGGCCCGTCGCGGCCAAGGCCGGCGGGGACGATCCGCGTCCCCTGCGAATACGCCAGCCGGGCGGAGCGGTCCACCTCGAGCTCGGCCGCCTCGAAGAATGGGTCTCCGAAGCCGAGCGCCACCGAACCGGCCACCACGGCCAGGCGCAGGTCCAGCAGGTTGGCCACCGACGCCACCGCCCGTCCGACCAGCCGTCCGCTGCGCTCGATCACGTCCGGCCCCGCTTCCGCGGCGGGGCGGCCGGTGAATGCCGCGATCGACAAACCGGACACCTCCGCCTCCAGGCAGCCGCGGGCTCCGCATACGCACCGCCGGCCTTCGGGCGCCACGATCACGTGGCCGATATGCCCGGCGTTGCCGCTCGCCCCGTCAAGCAGCCGGCCCCCGAGCACGATGCCGCCGCCGACACCCGTCGACACGACCATAGCCAGAAAATCCGAGACCGAGGCGGCCGCCCCGAGCCAACCCTCGCCCAACGCCAGTGCCTTCGCGTCGTTGTCCACCCAGACCGGGACTCCGGTCAAGGTCAAGAGTTGGCTGCGCAGCGGGAAGCCCCGCCACGAGGGGATGTTGAGCGGCGACACCTCCTCGCCATCCGCCGTCATCGGACCGCCGCACCCCACCCCGACGGCGATCGGTGAGGCGGCCATCAGGGGGCCCACGATGGCCGCCAGCGCCGCGAACGTCGACCCGCCATCGGCATCTTCGGGCGTCGCTACCGACACCCGCTCGGTCAGTATCCCGGAGGCATCGACGAGCGCGGCGGCCATCTTTGTGCCCCCGATGTCGATGGCGAGGACATGCCGCACACCGCTGAAGGTACCGCCGTAAGGAACGGTACGCTTTCTCGACCGACAGCTTCTGTCCAGAAAGGCGCGTCTTGGCCAGACAACCGGCAGCAGCCGCTCGCAGCGTGACCAGGTTCGCTGACTCCTTCGAAGCTATTGCAACGAACATCGAGCAGGTCATCCAGGGGAAGCAGGAAGCCATCCGCATGGCTCTGCTTTGCCTTGTCGCCGAGGGCCACCTCCTGATCGAAGACGTGCCAGGCGTGGGTAAAACCAGCCTGGCCAAGGCGATGGCCGCCTCGTTGGCGTGCGAATGGCACCGCATCCAGTTCACCCCCGACCTGCTCCCGTCGGACGTCACCGGGGTAATGGTGTACAGCCGGGCGACGGGCAAGTTCGAGTTTCGGGCCGGCGGCGTCTTCGCCAACATCGTGCTCGGCGACGAGATCAACCGGGCCTCGCCCAAGACCCAGTCGGCTCTGTTGGAGGCCATGGAGGAACGCCAGGTCACCGTGGACGCCACCACCTACCGGCTGCCCAGCCCGTTCATGGTGATCGCCACCCAGAACCCGATCGAGCACGAGGGCACGTACGCCCTGCCGGAGAGCCAGCTCGACCGATTCCTCCTCCGCATCCGGATGGGCTATCCGGATCGGGCCGCCGAGATCCAGATGCTGGACACCCATGCCACCGAGCGATCCGGCGCCAATGTCGACCAACTCGAGGCGGTGGCGTCGGCCGAGGATGTCGAAGAGATGATCGAGCTGGCCCAGCAGATTCATGTGGCGCCCAGCCTCAAGGGCTACATCGTCGACCTGGCCGCGGCCAGCCGCGGCCACCGCGCCCTCCTGCTCGGCATGTCACCTCGTGCCGCCCTGGCCCTTCAGCGCGCCAGCCGGGCCCGGGCCGCCTCCCTCGGCCGGGAGTACGTCATTCCCGACGACCTCAAGGCGCTGGCCGGCCCCGTACTCGAGCACCGGCTGGCCCTCAATCCGGAGGCGCAGATGGGCGGGATCTCGACCAGCGAGGCCATCGCCGAAATCCTCGATTCGGTGCCTGTACCGGCCGGGCGGGGAAACTAGACGCCGTGCCGGTGCTGACCCGGCGAGGCTGCATCCTCCTTGTCGGTTCGCTGGCATTGATGTCGTCCGGCCGCCTTTTCGGTGTCCCCGAGCTGTTCACCTTCGCCGTCGCCGCCGTGGCGCTGGTGGCCGGAGCGGCGGTGTACGTGGCGTTGGCGCGCTACCGGGTCGCCGCCGTCCGCCAGGTGCGACCCCCTCACGTCCATGCCGGAGGCGGCAGCCGGGTGGAGCTGTCCGTGCGCAATCTGGCCGGACGTCGTTCGCCGGTGCTGACCACGAGGGACCCATTCGACGGCGGACGCCGGTGGGCTCGGTTCAATCTGGCCCCGCTGGATCCGGGCGAGACGGCCAGAGCCGCCTACCGGCTCCCCACCGAACAGCGCGGCCTCTTCGCCCTCGGACCACTGCAGATCTCCCTCACCGACCCGTTCGGTCTGGCCACGTCCACCGCGATCGCCGCCCCGGAGACGTCGCTCACCGTGTACCCCAGGATCGATGTGATCCGGCCGCTGCCTCAGTCCCCCGGTCCTGACCCGAACGCGAGCGCCACCCACCCCACCGCCCTCAGCCTGACCGGCGACGACTTCTACGCGCTGCGCGAATACCAGGCGGGTGACGACATTCGCCGGGTGCACTGGCCCTCGACCGCCAGGCTCGACGAATTGATGATCCGCCAGGATGAGCTTCCCTGGCAGGGCCGGACCACGGTGGTGGCCGACCTGCGTTCGGTGGTGCACACGCCCGAGTCGTTCGAGCTGATCGTGTCCGCGGTGGCCAGCATCCTCACGGCCAGTTGGAGGACGTCGTCGTTGACGCGCATGCTGACCACGGATGGCACGGACTCCGGGTTCGGATCCGGACACAGTCACCGCGAGGCCATCCTGGAATACCTGGCCGCGGCTTCCCCCCATGACGGGTTGTCGCTCGTTTCCGTACTTGGCGGGCTGGCCCGTCGGGGGAGCACCGGCGGACTGTCGGTGGTCACGACCAGCCGGGCCGCCAGCCAAGACCTGGCCGCGGCCGCGGCGGCGGCGATGCGGCCCGGCTTCGGGTCCTCGACGGTGGTCCTGTTCGAGCGGACCTCCTGGGATTCCTCGCCGGCCGCGGTGCAGGCGCCGATTCGCTCCGTGCCCTCCGTGGCCCTGGTCGTCAGGGTCAACGCCTCGGTGCCGTTCGCGACGGCGTGGGACGCGGCGATGATGTCCGGGCGGGTCGGCGTCGGAGCCCGCCGATGACCGCCATCGGGACCCCGCCGCGGCCGCCGGCCCCGCCACCGCCGCCCCCATCGCCGCCGTCGCCGCCGGCGCGCACCGATCGCGGGACCACCGTCGGCGCCATCACCCGGTCGGCGACCTCGGCTGGCCCCCTCCCCGGCAGCAGCGAAGACCTGCTGGCCACCGGCGCACTGACGCTCCTCACCCTGGCCAGCACCGTCGGCCTCTGGCGGCTCTTCGCGGGCCGGACGTTCGTTGCGCCGGCCGTGCTGGCCGCCCTCGTCGCGCACATCATGGCGTGGACGCTGCGACGCCAGCAGCTTCCCGCCGTCGTGACCTGGGTGCTGTCGCTCGGCACCATCGCCTTGCTCGTCACCTGGCTCCTGCTGCCGGAGACCACTTTTTACGGGCTGCCGTCGGCCGACACCATCTCCCACGCCCGCCTGCTCCTCAACCAGGCGGCGACCGACTTCAAGACCGTCGTCCCGCCCGCGCCCGTCACCACCGGATTCGAGATTGCGACCGTGCTCGGCGTGGCCAGCATCGCGTTCCTGGCCGATTGGGCCGCCTTCCGAATTCGCACCGTCTTCGAGGCCTGCATCCCGGCCATCACCTTGTTCGTCTTCACCGCCGTCCTGGCGAATCGCCGGCCGCAGGGCCGGGCTATCGCGCTGTTTTTCGAGCTCGCGGGCTTGATGGTGTTCGTGCTGGTTCAGAACGCCACGACCGCCGGCCAGGCCATGGCCTGGTTTGCCAGTCGGCGGCGGGGCGCCATCCACATGATCACCACGTCTGGTGCCGCCATCGGGGCCGTCGCCGTCTTCCTGGCTCTCGTGCTCGGCCCGCAGGTCCCGTGGGCGAACGACCGAGCCGTGTTCTCCTTGCGCAACGGCGATGGCAACGGTCCGTCCAGCCGCTCCACCGTCAGCCCGTTGGTGGACATCCGCACTCGGCTGGTCGAGCAAAACAACGTCGAAGTGTTCACCGTCAAAACCACCACTCCGTCGTACTGGCGGCTGTCCTCCCTCGACACCTTCGACGGCAACATCTGGTCGTCGAATGACAGCTACTCGCCGGCCCGGTCGACGCTCCCGCGCGGCGTTGGGCCGCCGACCGCGCGCTCGTCCGTGTCGGACTTCAAGATCAGCACCCTGTCCTCCATCTGGCTGCCCGCCCCGTACGAACCGGTGAGGATCGACGGCATCAGTGGCATCAGCTACAACGCCTCGTCGGGCAGCCTCATCTCCAAGTCGGACACGTCCGATGGGCTGACCTACACGGTGGAGTCCGTCATCCCCGCTTATGGTCTCACCGCCGCCCAGCTACAGCACGCCCCCACCCAGCAGCGGCTCAGCGATGCCGACATCGCCCACTTCCTCAATCTTCCGGGGACCACGCCGACCGACGTCAAGGACCTGGCCACCTCCGTCACCAACGCGGGGGCGACGGAGTACGACAAGGCGCGCCTGCTACAGGACTATTTCCAAAAGAAGTTCGTCTACGACCTCAACGTCCCGGCCGGCCATCAGGATCGGGCCCTCGAGCGCTTCCTGTTCACCACCAGGCGGGGCTACTGCGAGCAGTTCGCCGGGTCGTACGCGGTGATGGCGCGGGCCATCGGACTGCCCACCCGAGTCGCGGTGGGGTTCACGCCGGGCGACCGCACCTCGGACGGCCTGTACCACGTCAAGGATCTCAACGCCCACGCCTGGCCCGAGGTCTACTTCCCCCAGTTCGGCTGGATCGCGTTCGAGCCGACCCCGACCCGGGCCGTTCCCGGTGGCGCCGCGTATACGGGTATCACGGACACCAATGGCAACGGCAACACCTCTGCGGTCACCACGCCTACGACGGCGGCCGGCCAGAACCCGAAGTCAACTGGTGGTCGGACGACGCCCGACAAGGGCCTGGGCCTCGACGGCACGGGGGGTGCGGGCGTCAAGAAGCATCACACCAGCGTGCTGGCACTGATGCTCGTCACCCTCTTGTGGGTCGGAGGCGCCCTTCTGGCCGTGGCCCTTTATGTGGCTGCCGTCTTCGGCCTCAAACGCGTCCGTCGCCAGCGGCGGCGGCTGCGGGGCACGGACCCCGCCGGCCGGGTACTGGTGGCATGGGCCGAGGCGGGTGAGGCGCTCGGCTACGCCGGGATGCGGAGGCGGTCGGCGGAGACCTTTGGACAGTTCATCGCCCGGACGGCGGCCCGCCTGCATCTCGACCCGCCGGTCCAGGTGGCGCTGAACGACCTCGGGGCGGAGGTGACGGCTGCCTGCTATGCCGGCGACCACCTGCCTCCCGATGCGGAGGAGCGGTCGTTCGTCGCCGCCGGCGTGGTGGAGCGATGGGTGGACAACCAGGCCAAGCCGTGGCAGCGGTTCGTGCGATTGTGTGATCCCCGGCCTCTTCTCTGGCGGGGTCGCCGGCAGGCCACGACCGCGGGCGGCGACGGCGGGACGGGCCGGAGCCGGATCGCCTGAGCCCTACTCGTCCCGCTTGAAGCGCTCCCGGAGCCGCTTGCGGGTGTCACCCAGCAGGTCCCCCATGTTGCGGGCCCGCATGGATTCGGTCATTTGCTGCCAGCCGGCCCGGCCCATCTTCCGCAGGTTCCGGTCGATGACGAGGGCGCAGAACAGCATGATGGCGAACCCCAGCCCGCCCAACCACAGCGACGAGGCGAAGCTGACGAGGAGCAGGACCAGCCCAGCCACGAATCCGACGGCTGCCCACTTGATGTTCCGCCCGGCGTGCCGATACAGGGTGGTCTGACTGACCTGGTTGGCAAACGCCGGGTCGCTCTCGTAGAAGCGGCGCTCAATCTCATGGAGGATGCGCTGTTCGTCCTCTGAAAGCGGCACGCTCAAAACCCCTTGTGGCTGGTGCCCCTGCGGCTCCACCTCTTCGCGGACATCTTCGCGCTCCCATGACCCTACAACAACGCGGAGGCCCCTGGCACCTATGTATCGGTCCCAGAATCGGGACCCCACTGGGTATCGCCCTGGCGTTTGACACGGAGCCCGTCGCGCCCGACGAGGGTGGCCGGGCCGACCGCGGCGGCGCCGAACCTGGCTCGCACGGCGTCCACCGCCTGGGTGGCCTCTCCCCACGACACGGCATCGTCCAGGGTCAGTTGTCGGGTCGCGTCTTCGGTCAGGTTGGCGATCGACACACCGAGGAGCCGGACGCCTCCGGACACGTCGACCTGATCGAGAAGCTCCACCGCCACGCGGGCGACCTCGGGTCCCGTGTCGATCGGCGCGCCCGGCGTAGACGAACGAGTGATCGTGGCGAAGTCGGCAAACCGCACCTTCAGCGTGACCGTACGCCCCACGAGGCCGGCGGCGCGCAGCCGGGAAGCGACCGCGTCGGCCATGCGCACGGCTTCCCGGCGCAAGTGGTTGAGATCGTCGACGTCGTGGCGGTAGGTCTCCTCGTGTCCTATCGACTTGGTGTCCCGCACGGGCACCACGGCGCGAACGTCGCGCGCCCAGGCCAGCTCGTGCAATGCCGAACCATGCGCGGGGCCAAGCGCCGCGACCAGAGAGGCGAGCGGTACGGCCGCCAGGTCGCCAACCGTGACGACGCCGAAGCGGTCCAGCCGCCGAGCAGTGGCCGGACCCACTCCCCACAGGGCGCGTACGGGCAGCGGATGCAAGAACGCGAGCTCGTCGCCCGGGTCCACTTCCACGACGCCCGCACCCGGAATCGGGCCGGACAAGGACGCCTTGGGCTTGGCCGCCTCCGATGCCAGCTTGGCGATGAGCTTGTTGGTCGCCACGCCGACCGACGCCCAGAGTCTGAGGTCGTGGTAGAGCCGGGTGCGGATCTCCCGCGCCATCTCGACTGGCGAGCCGAACAGTCGCTGGGCGCCCGCTACGTCGAGAAAGGCCTCGTCCAGCGCGATCCCCTCCACCAAGGGAGTGACGCTGCGGAACACGTCGTGGATGCGGCGGCTGTAGTCGATGTACACGTCGTACTGACCGGACACGAATACGGCATCCGGACACAGGCGCCGAGCCTGAGTGGAGGGCATGGCCGAACGAATGCCGAACGCTCGTGCCTCGTAACTGCACGAGGCCACCACGCCTCGGGGTCCGTCCCCGCCGACGATCAGCGGGCGCCCGGCCAACTCCGGGCGGCGCAACACCTCCACCGACGCGTAGAACGCGTCCATGTCGACATGCAGAATCGTCGCCAGGGTCACTCCCGCACCACCTCGATGGCGCCGATCCGGTCGCCATCCAGGCGGTAGCGATACGACCGGGCTGCCGTCCAGCGCTGGGTCAGCCACGCCGCCAGCGGCTCGCGGACCCAGACGTGGCAGTCCGCCAAGTGTTCGTCGCACAGCGGCAGTGGCACGTAGCGGGCGTCGACCACGATGCCGTCGGGGTCCTCGACGCGAAGCTGGCCGTCGAACTGCACGGCCCGGTACACCTCCACTCGAAGATGCCATCCGAGGCCAGCGGCCACCGCCTCGACTTCGTAGATGGGTCCTTCCCACTCGCCCACGACGATGCCGGTCTCTTCGGCCACTTCCCGGGTCAGGCCGTCGAGCACCGACTCGCCCACATGAACCTCGACCACCCCACCCGGCGGTGACCAGTCGGTTGCGCCGTTGCGCCGCAGGTTTTGCACGAGGAGCAGCCCGTCGTCGCTCTCGATCAAACCTCCGGCCACGACCCACTCCCGCACGGGTGAATCCTGTCAGCCGGGGACGCCGTCCGGGAGACGGCCCGGGCGCCGCTTCGAAAGACGCCCGCCCGGCTGTGCAACGATAAGCCGTGAACAAGAACGTACGGGCGGTCGTCGACGCTGGTCGGATCCTCGGACTGACGGTCAAGCCCCGGGAGTTCTCGGACAGCACCCGGACGGCGGCCGACGCGGCGCTGGCCATCGGAGTCGATCTGGGACAGATCGTCAAAACGCTGGTCTTCTGCGTCGATGGCGAGGTGGTGGTCGCCTTGGTCTGCGGCGACAACCAGCTGGACGAAGCCAGGCTGGCCAAGGCGGCGGGCGGCGAACGGGCATGGCGCGAAGACGCCGAGACCGTGCGGGACGCAACCGGCTTCCCAATTGGCGGGGTGCCGCCGTTCGGCCATCGCGAACCGCTGCGGGTGTTCGTGGACGAGGACCTTCTCGAGTTCGAGGAGTTGTGGGCGGCCGCCGGTACACCGCACGTAAATTTCGCCCTTACCCCCGATGAGCTGGTGCGGGCGACCGGTGGGCAGATCTGCTCATTGCGCCGCCACTAGGGCCGCTGACGTTGCACCCGCTCCTTGGCGCCCCACCACGTCACCAGGGCCAACGCCTCGACAATGATGCGAGCGGACATCTTGGACGTCCCGCGGGTCCGATCGGTGAAATGGATGGGCACCTCGACGACCTTGCCGCCACTGGTGGCCACTCGATAGACCATCTCGATCTGGAAGCCATAACCGTCGGCACGCACGCTCGGAAGGTCAATGCGCCCCAGGATCTCGGCCCGGTAGGCGCGAAACCCGGAGGTGGCGTCGGCCACATCCAGGCCGAGGGCCCACGCCGCGTAGCCGTTGCCCCAGCGGGACAGCATGCGCCGGTGCCAGGTCCATCGGGGGATGCCGCCACCGGGCACGTATCGGGAGCCGAGGGCGAGGTCGGCCCCGTCGGCGGCCGCCTGGATCAGAGCCGGAAGGGTGGCCGGATCATGGGACAGGTCGGCGTCCATCTCGACCAGGATCTGAAAACCCCGATCGAGTCCCCACCGAAAGCCCTCCCGGTAGGCGCTGCCGAGACCGGCCTTGGCCGGCCGTCGAAGCACCTCGATGCCGCCCAGCTCCCGGCCGACCGCCTCGGCCAGGTCGGCCGTGCCGTCGGGGCTGCCGTCGTCAACCACCAACACGCGGGCGTCCGGCTCGACGGCACGAATGCGCTCAAGCACGGTGGCCACATTGGCGGCCTCCTGAAAGGTGGGGAGGACGATCAGCGTGAGCACGGCGGCAGCCTACGATGTCGAAGTGCTAACGCTCGGTGACGGTCACCGTCCCCTCTCCGCCCTTCCGAGTGTGCGGGCACGCGTCTTGGCGTTCCTCGCCATCGTGGTGGCCGGTGTGGCGGGCGGCCTGATCGGTTACGCCTTCGTCAAGCTGCAATGCCACGGGAGGTGCTCCACCCCTGACGGTCTCGGTGCACTTTCCGGTGCCGCCATCGCCGCTGGCGGCGTGGCCGTCGTGGCCGTGCTGACGCTCCGGGCCATGGGCGAATGGGACACCATCAAAGCCGAGCGGGCGGCCGAGGCCGAGCGGGAGGCGCAGGCCTTGCTCGCGTCGGACGCGGACGGCGACCACGAGTCCGAGTCATCACCGGACTGATCGCACGGCGTTCTAACCGAAGACCAACCGCCGGAAGCTCTCGGCGTAGCGAACGCCGGCCATCCGGCCTCCCTCCTCGGCGCGCTGGCGCACAACACTGCGCAACCATTCGCCCGGCTCCCCCAGCTGGCTGATGTGACACAGCAGCGCTTCGGTCTTCGCATCGATGCTGGCGGTGATGTCAATCCACACGTCGGGCTCGAGCGTGCCGGAGAGATAGATCCGGGCCACCTGATGCGGTGCACCGGTCTCGGGGAAGTAGTGGGGCATGGCGGCCGCCGGAGACGCGGCGTCAAGCGTGGCCCAGCCCACGACGCGGTGGTCACGATGATTGAAGTAACTCGATCCGAAAAACACGGCAGTGGGATCAGGGCAGACGACCACCTCCGGCCGCAGTCGACGAATTTCGGCCACCAACGATCGGCGTAGGTCCCGAGTGTTGTCGATCTCGCCGTCGGGATGGTCGAGCACGTGGTGGCCGCCTAGACCGAGGGCCTGCGCCGCCGATGCCACCTCGGCGGCGCGACGGCCCGCTAGGTCGTCGGGATTGACGGCCGGGTCCGAAGACCCCTTGTCCCCGCGGGTGCAGATGAGCACATGCACATCGGCCCCGGCCGCGGCCCAGCGGGCGAGCGTGCCGCCGCAGGACACCTCAGGGTCATCGGGATGGGCGTAGACGGCAAGGACGCGGCCCGGTACCGAGTCGTCGAGCGCGGGCACTAGTTCGGTGCCTGCGAACTTGACGCCGGAAACTCGGTCGCCGCGTTATGGATCCGACCTTGCCTCTTTGATTAACGAGTTTCTGGCGTCAAGTTTCAGGTCACTCCAAGCCGAGAACGCCCGGCAGATCGCGGTGGTCGGACAGGATGAAGTCGCCCTCCGGCTCGGTGGTGCTGTCGTCGTCGGCCACGCCCGTGTAGCGCACTGAGGTCATACCCATGGCCCGCGCCCCGGCCACGTCCGTGCGGCGCAGATCACCGACGTGGGCCACTCGGGAAGGTTCGGGATCGCCCAAGCCAGCCAGGGCGTGCTCGAAGATCACCGACGACGGCTTGTAGGCCCCGACCTCATCGGAAAACGACCAGTGATCGAAGAGCGCGAGAGCTCCTCGGCCTTCCAGGTACGCCACCAAGATATGCGAAGGGGTCAAGCCGACATCGCAGATGATCCCGAGCTTGAGCCCGGCATCTTTCAAGCGGCGCAGGCACTCGAGCGCACCGTCGGTCAGATGGAACTCGGCCCCGGCGCCAGCGGACGAGAATGCCCCGATCAGCGCCAGCCGTACATCCGGAGGGACGTGGAAGCCGAGGTGTTCGATCGCATGCTCGGCCGCCTGGGCGGCGTGGAACTGTTCGTTGGCGGTCCAGGAAGCCACGTACTGCTCCCACGTCTTATCGAAAACGGCCGCGAGCTGATCACGCTCGGCGGTGTAGCCGGCTTCCTCCAGGATCCCCGCCCATGCGTCGAGCCGGCGACCCCGCAAATGTCCCCGCTCCTCGTAACAGAGCGTGTTCCAGTAGTCGAACGTGACCGCTTCGTAGCTCACCGCCCCCATCTTGCCCCGCCGGCGTTACCCGCCCCGCCCAGAGACTCGCCGGGAGACCGGCCCACGACGCGCCGGGGCCCGGACGCCTCACCCCGACGTCCGGACCCTGGTGGCTGTGATGTTGCTGCGATGATGGACACTCAAGCGGCGCCCGAACCGCGATTGTGTCGTGACGGATGTATTCGGCGGCCGAAGCTGCCGGGCGGATCTACGCCTGCTCGTGTTCCATCTGCTCGAGGCACCGGCGAATCTCGGATTGCCGGAAACGGCGATGGCCGCCAAGGGTACGGATGGCGGTGATCTTGCCCGCCCGAGCCCAGCGGGTCACGGTCTTCGGATTGACCCGGAACAACGCAGCCACCTCGGCCGGCGTCAATAGCGCATCAGGTTGCTGCTGGTCTGCCATATTCCGTGTCCCCTTAGTCGGAAGTGTGTCCGTTTCGCATCCAAAGTACGGCAAGGGCGGGAAACGCTCTATGGCCCCAACGCGTCATTTAGGGGTGGACAGGGTGACTAGTCACGCCGTTGCCACGGGCCATCCTGACCCCATTGACACCAGGGCCGGACCCCGGCGGTACGCTCCTCTTCGCCATGCACATCTTCGATCGCTTGGCGAACGAGTACGAGCAGGTCGTGTTCTTCACCGATCCGCCCTCGGGCTTGCGGGCGATCGTCGCCATTCACTCGACCCTCTTGGGTCCGGCCCTGGGCGGCACCCGGTTCTACCCGTACAGCAATGAGGAGGCCGGGCTAGAGGATGTAGTCCGGCTGGCACGGGGCATGACCTACAAGGCGGCGGCCGCCGGGCTCGACCTCGGTGGCGGCAAGGCCGTGATCTTCGGCGATCCGGGCCGCCAGAAGTCCGAGCCACTCCTGCGGGCCTATGGCCGGTTCGTCCACGGCCTCTCCGGCCGCTACATCACCGCTGAGGACGTCGGCACCACCCAGGCGGATATGGACCTCATCCGTCGTGAGACTCCGCATGTGACCGGCGTGTCGCGATCGCTCGGCGGTTCCGGTGACCCGTCCGCCGCCACCGCCTACGGCGTCCTTCACGGGATGAAGGCGGTGGCCAGGCATCTCTGGGGTGATATCTCACTGGCGGACCGGCCCGTCGTGATCAGTGGTGTCGGCAAGGTCGGTTTCGGTCTGGCTCGCCATCTGGTGGAGGAGCGCGCCAAAGTCACCGTCGCTGACGTCAACGAGCCGGCATCCGAGCGGGCCCGCCGCGATCTCGGCGTCGACGTGGTTCCCGCCGACCGGGCTCACATGATCGAGTGCGACATCTTCTCGCCGTGTGCGCTGGGCGCAATCCTCAACTCCGACACCATCCCGCTATTGGCGTGCCGCGCCATCGTCGGCTCGGCCAACAACCAGTTGGCCACGCCGGGCGACGCCAAGATACTGGCCGAAGCCGGTATCACCTATGCCCCGGACTTCGTTGTCAACGCCGGCGGTGTCATCAACATCGCTGAAGAGCTGGTGGGCTATCACCGCGAACGGGCGTACGCCAATGTCCGCCGCATCTTCGACACGACGACGACGGTGCTGACAACTGCGGACGCGGAAGGCATCACCACGGCCGACGCCGCCGACAGACTGGCCGAGCGACGGTTGGACACCATCGGACGAACCAAGCTGATTCGCAAGTAGCGGTAGGGGGCACAATGCGGAGCGGACGAATGCGAAGCAGAACAACACAGACCGAGGGAGCCGCTCGAGGATGAGCCAGACGACCACTCCACCGACGGGTGCGATGTCCGGGGGACCCAACCTGGACGAGCTGTCCCGGTTGCATCTCCACGATCGTCACACCGCCCTCGGCCTGACGGAAGAAGATCTGCTGGGCATGTACCGCACCATCCTGCTCGCCCGCCTTCTCGACCAGAAGATCTGGGGCCTCAATCGCATGGGGAAGGCCGCGTTCGTCGTGAGCGCGCAGGGCCACGAAGGTGCCCAGGTCGGATCGGCTTGGGCCATCCGGAGAGGTCCGGACACCAAGGACCGGGATCCTGTCCTCCCCTACTACCGGGACCTGGGTGTGGTCCTGGCCCTCGGCATGACGGCGTACGAGGTGCTCCTGGCGGTCTTCGCCCGCCCCGAGGACCCCAGCTCCGGTGGCCGCCAGATGCCGAACCACTGGGGCAGCCGCAAGCTGAACATCATCTCCGGCTCGTCGCCGATCGCCACCCATCTTCCCCACGGTGCGGGTATCGCCCTGGCCGCCAAGCTGCGCCGCCAGGACCAGGTGACGGTGTGCTACTTCGGCGACGGGGCCGCCTCCAAGGGCGACTTCCACGAGAGCCTCAATTTCGCGGGCATCCACCAGTTGCCGATCGTGTTCGTCTGTGAGAACAACGGCTACGCCATCTCCGTGCCACTCTCCAAGGAGTCGGCGGTGGAGGACATCGCGCAGCACGCCCATTCCTACGGTTTCGCCGGCGTGATCGTCGACGGCAACGATCCCCTCGACGTCTACGGCGCCACCCACGCCGCCATCCGCCGCGCCAGGCAGGGAGAAGGACCGACCCTCGTCGAGTGCAAGACCTACCGCTACCTGGCCCACACGTCTGACGACGACGACCGCACCTACCGCACCCCCCAGGAGGTGGAGGCCTGGCGCAAGAAGGACCCGCTACAACGGATGAAGCAATACGTCATCGAGCAACGGCTCCTTTCTGAGCAGCGGGAGGGAGAGATCGAGGCCGAGGTGCGGGCCGAGGTGGACGACGCAGCCCGGCGGGCCGAGGAGGCCCGACCGGCCGAGCCGGCCCAAGCGTTCACGCGCGTGTATGCCCGGCAGGTGCGGCCCATCCCGGGCGTCCCTCCCGGCATGGGCGATCCAGTCGAGGAGCGTCCTGGGATCCCTCTGGCCGAGGCCGGACCGGCCGTCGAACGCACCATTGTCGACACGATCCGCCAGACCCAGCACGAGTTGATGGCCGCGGACGAGCGGGTAGTGATTCTGGGCGAGGATGTCGGCCCGCGCGGCGGGGTCTTCCGGGCCACCGACGGCCTGCACGCGGAGTTTGGCGACAACCGAGTCATCGACACACCGCTGGCGGAAAGTTCGATCGTCGGCATCGGCATCGGCTTGGCCCTTGCCGGCCTGCGTCCCATCGCCGAGATCCAGTTCGCCGACTTCATC
>CAXMLU010000908.1:0-1630 GCA_964194255.1 uncultured bacterium | reverse complement strand
GCGCTCGCCGTCGGGCTCGACGAGGACCACGACCGTGCCGGTCTGGCCGAGCCGCTGAACCCGCACGTCGACACCTGCCGCGACCAGCTCGGCCACCAGGACGTCGCCGAGCGCATCATCACCGACTGCGCCAACAAAGCGGGTTGGCACGAGCGGCGCGGCGAAGGCGGCCACGTTGGCGGCACTGCCGCCTCTGGCCCGGTGCACGATGGCTGCGGTGTCCGTCCCGCGTTCGACCGGGCCCGACAGCCACACGATGACGTCTTGGACCAGATCACCGATGACGCCGAGCCGGCAAGAACCCATCTCGGCGCTCAGCCTTACAGACTGTCGCAAACTCGACACATCCTCCCGCCTCGGCGGCCACGCGGTGCCGAGTATTCATGCTGCAAGGAGGACCCAACCCCGCTCTTGCCTGTCGTGTACTTTTCGGCGATGGTGCCAGACAACCAGCAGGCCTACGTGGCGATCACCCGTCTGCAGGCCGCCTACGCCGACGTGGTGAGCCGTCGGGCCTGGGACGAGCTCAAGAGCCTGTTCGAACCGCAGGCGCCGATCCATATCGACACCGTCACCGCGGCGGTGATGCACTTTGCGGGCCCCGAGGAGTTTTGCGAGTTCGTCAGCCGATCGGTCGAACGGTTTGAGTTCTTCGAGTTTGTCGTGCTCAACACCGTGGTTGAGGTGCAGTCGAACGACATGGCGATGGGCCGCCTCTGGATGGTCGAGCTCCGCCAGGACCGGGCCAGCGGCGGATGGTCCAACGCTTTCGGTATCTACCGTGATGTGTACGCTCTTACTGGCGGCGCCTGGAGGTTCCGAGAGCGCCACTACCAGAGCCTGGCCCACACCGGCCGGGCCGAGGTGTTCCCCTTTCCCGCGTCGCCGTTCTAACCCTTCACCGGTTCAAGGGCGGCGGGACTCGCTCCGGTTCCTCGTCGGCTGCGGATCTGCTCCGCGCCTCGACCAGCCCCCTCCGCCTCCCAAAGTGCGAAGCCCGGACCGACGCGCGGCTGTGGAACGGCCACCGAGACCAGAGTTCGGTATGCGGGAACATCGCCGAGCGAGTCGAATGACGTCGCATGAGACGACGGCCCGGAGGCCGCATTCGGGATCCGTATTCCCGTCGTCCTCTGCTGACGCACAGTTCGCGTTGGCCGGCAACGCCGATGAGAAGGAGGTGCCATCGTGAGGGCACTGCACGCGGTTGGACACGCGGCCGGGCTGAGTTTCGGGATGTTTTGGCAGATCTTGTGGGCCCTCGTCCTCGGCTTCGGGCTATCTGCGGTCGTGGAGGCAGTCGTATCCAAAGAGCAGATGAGCCGCCTGCTCCCCGATGACAGCCCTCGATCCTTGCTGATCGCGTCCGGGCTAGGCGCGGCCAGTTCGAGTTGCTCCTACGCAGCGGTCGCACTCGCCCGGGCCATCTTTCGCAAAGGCGCAGACTTCACCGCGGCCATGGCCTTCGAGTTCGCGTCGACCAACCTCGTCATCGAACTCGGGATCGTGCTCGCCGTGCTGATGGGTTGGCAGTTCACGGCCGCCGAGTTCGTCGGCGGCCCGCTCATGATCATCTTCATGGCCCTGCTGTTCCGAGCTTTTCTCACCCCCAAACTCGTGGAAGCGGCTC
>CAXMLU010000907.1:0-2401 GCA_964194255.1 uncultured bacterium | reverse complement strand
GACATAGGAGAGAGGTGTTGATCTGCCTGCCCGCCGTCGCGTCGGGGCGGCCTTCGCCGAGCTCACACGCGTTGTTTGAGAAGGCAACGACCCCTGTCATCGACGCCGTTCCACCTCCGCAACACAACAGTGCCTTGCCGATTCAGACCCGCGGGTCGTTGCCCACCTGCAACCCGACGAATGGGGCGAGGTCGCCCGTACCACCGTATGGCAATCGGAAGGCGGTCGAGGTCTATTCTTGCTAGACGCCATTGCCGAGCCCGTCAGCGTCGCAGCGCAGTTGAACCAGGCACGAGGAGGTGACAGCCGACATGTTCGATCTCGACCAGTTCATCGCCGACTGCGTGGCCGCCCGGGCGGAGACCGATGCCATCCGAGCTGTCAAGGAGGTGCTCGACCTCGCCCTTTCGAAGAGCGGCGAGATCGCCGAGGCGCTGCCGGCCACGATCGCTGAGTTCACGCCGCTGTACACCTCGCCGGACATGAGCATCTTGAAGTTCGTGTGGGCGCCCGCGATGTCGATCCCACCGCATGACCACCTCATGTGGGCCGTCAACGGCATCTACGGCGGCGAGGAGGACAACGTCTTCTACCGGCGCACGCCGGACGGCATCATCGAGTCCGGTGGAAGGCGTGTCGGTGCTGCCCAATCGGCCATGCTCGGCGCCGACGCGATCCACGCGGTCACCAACCCCAACGCACGGGCGTGCACCGGGTCCATCCACATCTACGGCGGCGACTACCTGCGCAAGCAGCGCAGCGTGTGGGACGCGGAGACGCACGAGGAGCGACTCGCCGACGGCGATACCATCCGCCGCATGTTCGAGGAGGCCCGCGCCCGCGCCGAATCGTGAGTCGATGTGAGCCGCGCTGCGGCTACGTCGTGGTCGCCTCCAAGCAAACGCGTAGCTGGGCGGTGCACCGATCGGGAGACTCCACCGTGCTGACATGTCCATGCTGGCATCACAGGATCGAGATCGGTGATCGTGACCGGCGTCGGACATCGCCTTGGCCCGAGGGGTGCCAGAAGTTGATCACGTCACGCGACCAGGGGTCGTATCCGTGGATGAGGCCGCCGAGCACATCACAACGAACGGTCTGGTCGAGCCGTGCTGGACCAGTCGCGCTACTCGTGGCCCGCGGCTACCCCGTGAACCCACCCACGGAAGCAGCCGAAGAGCCATACTTGCGCGTGAGCGGGCCCGGAAGGAGTGAAGGTCGGTGCCCATACGGAACAGCCCCGATGCGTTCGGCGACGTGGAGAGGGTCGAGGTCAACGGCACTGCGCTGGCCTACCGGGAGGCTGGAGCGGGCGAACCCGTCGTGTTCGTGCATGGCGGCGAGAGCGACTTGCGCACCTGGTGAGGGCAGCTGGCCGGGCTCAGCGACGGCTACCGGTGCATCGCCTACAGCCGCCGGTACGCCCGGCCCAACGAGGACATCGAACCGGGTGTGGATGACCAGTTGGTCCCGCACAGCGACGACCTCGCAGCCATGCTGGCGGCCGTCGGGGCAGCGCCGGCGCATCTGGTCGGCAACTCGTGGGGCGCCTTCGTGTGTCTGCTGACCGCGATCCGCCATCCCGACGCGGTACGTAGCCTGGTACTGGAAGAACCGCCGGTGATACCGCTAGCGATCGGTTCGGGCAACCGGCCGAACCCGCGGATCTTGCTCGGCAACCTGCTGCGGCACCAGCGCCGCACACTCACGATCCTGCAATTCGGCGCGCGCACCATCGCGCCGGTACAGAAAGCCTTCCGCCGCGGTGACGACGAGACCGCGATGTGGACGTTCCTGCGAGGCGTGCTCGGCCCCGACGTCGCGCAGCGAATCCCGGATCCGCGGCAGCAGCAGATGCGCGAGAACACCAGCGCGCTCAAAGCCCAGATGCTTGGCGCCGGCTTCCCGCCGGTGACCCCGCAGCAGGTCCGCAACATCCGCGTGCCCACCTTGCTGGTGACCGGGGAACACAGCCCGACATTCCTACCGGCGTTGACCGGGTGGCTCGCGGAACTACTGCCAGATCGCGAACAAGCGCCCGGCGGCTTCGCATCTGATGCACGAGGGGAACACGGATGCGGTCAACGCGGCGATTCGCGCCTTCCTCGCCCGGCATCTGGCCGGCGCCGGCTAACCGATTGCCGACAGCGTCGGGTGCGCTCCAAGCCGCTGCACCCCGTACCGCCGCACGGCAGCCCCGGCGAGGCCCGAGCCTCAACGCAGCTTGACAAGAGCCGAACAGATGCAGCCATTCGGAACCTGCGACCTGGTAACTCTCCGTAGAGGCATCTAGTCATCCAAGGGCAGCACAGCCTCGATCCGGCACCCCCCGTGGGGTGCCAGAAGTCCGTCAGGCCGGCACTGTTGCGTCGCGGTTGGCGGAGGCGCGGGAGGGGCAGGG
>CAXMLU010000906.1:0-7378 GCA_964194255.1 uncultured bacterium | reverse complement strand
GTACCGGCTGAGGCCGGGAGGCGGTGGCGTGGCAGGCAGCCCGGCGAGGGCCGCGCCCATGTCGAGCAGGCCGTGGCCATACTCGTTGGTCCCGAGCGGCTGGCTCGGGTCGACGCCGGGCGGCGGCTTGGCCGTGGCCAGTAGACGGGCCGACACGGCGGCGGCGTTAAGGGCAGGGTCAGCGGCCATGACGAGCGCGGCGGCGGCAGCCACCATCGGCGACGCGAAGCTCGTCCCCGCCGAGGTGCTGTACGAGCCACCGGGTTCGGCCACCACCATGTCGTCGGCGGGGTGGCCATCGGCACTGCCCGATGGCGCCACCAAGCCAAGGTAGGGGCCAGCGTTGGAGTAGAAGGCATGCGTGCCGTCGCGCCCCACTCCGCCGACCGCCAGCACACCGGGGTAAGCAGCCGGGAACTCAGAGGGGTTGCCACAGTTGCTCGGGTTGACCGCGCACGACTGGGCGTCGTTGCCCGCCGATGCCACCACGAGCAGGCCTTTGCTCTGGGCGTACTGCACTGCCGCCTGCTCGGCGGCGTCGGGGCACGGCCCGCCGAGGCTCATGTTGATGACTCGAGCACCATGATCGGCTGCCCATCGGATGCCCGCCGCGACGGGACCGGACAGGATGCCACCACCCTGGCTGGCATCGTCGACCTTGATCGGCATGACCCGCGTCGACCAACCCGCGCTGGCCATCCCGCCACCGTTGTTGGTCGTGGCCCCGATGACCGAAGCCACCTCGGTGCCGTGAATGGCCTCACCGGGGACGGGGTTGTCGGTGACATTGCCGGCGGCGATCGGGGTATTCCTCACCGCGTCATAGCCGACGACCAGGTTGTCCGACAGGTCGGGGTGCGTGAAATCCACGCCGGTATCGATGTCGGCGACGAAGATCGACCCCGAACCGTGGGTCACGCTCCACCCCGCTGGCGCATTGACCATCGGCAGGTTCCATTGCGCCGGATACTTCGGATCGTTCGGCACGTCGGCCAGGTGGCGGACATGTTCGGGAGCGACGCTGGCCGTGACTCCGGCTGACGCCAGGCGGCGTCTTACCTGGACGGCATCGCCGACGAAGGTGAGCACGCCTTGGCCGTGATCAGCCACGGCCGTGGCACCCGCCGTCCGCAGGACGGAGACCGCCTCTCGCGGCCGGGCCGTGGTCAGGACCTGGCGGCCTGATTGGCCGGCTCCGTTGGCGCCACTGCAGACGGCTGGCCCGGGGACGATGTAACCCGACTCGGTGATCGGCCCCATGCTGTCCATTGGGCCGTTGCCGGACGCCGGGGTCAGAAAGACCGCCCACTTCAGCTCGTCGGTCGCGTGCATCACGCACAGGGGGACCGAGACGACGAGGGCGTTGCCACTCTTGGCCGCCGTCGGCGTCCCGCATGGGGGTGCTGGCTGCGGCACGGCCGTCGCCATGAGGTTGCCGTCGACGGTCACCGAGACCACGGCGTTGGTGGTCTCCAGGATGTTGATCCTGAAGCTCGTCAGCTGGGTGGCGGGATTCCACGCGTGGGCGATGTTGGCGGTAAACGTCCACACGCCGGACGGATCGCAGGGACTGAAGTAGGCGCCGAACGACGTCACCGCCAGGAGATCTTGGGCGGGGCTGGTGTGGGGGTACGACGCCCCGAAGCACGCGCCGGCGCCGGCGACGGCAACCGTCCGGGGCGCCTTTGAGGCCGCCCCGGACGCCGCCGTCCCGGCGCCGGTGAGGAGCAGGACGGAACACAGGGCGACGACCGCAGACAGGTGCCACCAGCGAATCAGGCGACGGGGGGTCACGAGCGGACATCCTGTCAGGTACAAATGCTCGCCTGAAACACCCCCGTGAACTGCCTTAACTGGCCAAAAGGGCGCGCGCCACCAGGTCGGTGCCGAAGGCAGTGAGGATGGCCAGGTAGAGCAGCCCGGTGGCGGCCATCACCGCCGAGTAGGCCCGCTCCTTCAACGCTGCCCTCGTCACGAAACACAGCGCCAGCGTCGTCACCGCGCACGCCACCCAGAACCAGCCGAGCAGGCCCCCGTATCCGTCATCAATCTTGCCGGACAGCACGCTTCCCATGCCGGGAGGCCACAGCAGGGTGGCGACCTCGGCTGGCCAGATCAGTGCCACCCATCGAGTCAGCTCCGACAGCGCGTCGCGCCCCAAGCCGGGCTGCACGAGATACCAATGACCCAGCAACATGGCGTCGGTGACGGCCCCCAAGAACGCCGCACCGACCACGGTGCGAACAATGGCCAGTGCGGTCGGCCCTCCGCCCCCGGCGGCGGCCGCCACCAGTCCAACCGCACCGATAAGCGGGGCGACGAGGTCCAGGGCGGGCGGGAATTCGCGGTTCTGGTGGTCGATGGTCGCGCTCGACGGGTCGGAGCCGGCTGAGGTCGAGATCCGGGCGTGCCGTCGTTGTTCACGATCCCGCTGACCGGCCACTCCGGCCCGGCGCCGGACAATCGACACCATCAGAGCGGCCGCCGCGGCTGCGGCGACGAGCGCGGCACACGCGTCTCGCCACGAGTTTGGATGCACGGCTCGGCCGGCGGCCACCGCCCCTGCGGCCAGGACCAGGTAGATCCCTCGCAACAACCATCCGTACCCGATGCCCACTTCTCGGCGCCGGGAGGTCACCCACAAGAACAGCAGGCCGCCCGTCGCCCATTGCAACAGCACGGTCGCGACATCGAGGCGCATCATGGCCCGGCCGGGTTCGCCGCTACGAGAGGGCTCCGACGATGCCGCCATCGACTTGGATGGCCGCACCGGTCATGAACGCGGCCGGCTCGGAACAAAGGAACGCCACCACCCGGCCGAAGTCCTCCGGTCGCCCCAGCGGGCCTGCCCCACCCCCGCCCAGGCTGCGGCTGCGCTCCGTGTCGTGCGGTCCCGGGCAGGCCAGATTGAGGGTGATGCCGTCGCCGAACACGTCGGTGGCGGCCGTCTTCGCCCAGGCCCACAGCCCGGTGCGGGCGGTGTTGGACAACGTCAGTACCGGACTCGGTTGCCGGATGTACAACGACGTGATCAGGCAGATCCGCCCCCATCCGTTCGGTCGCATCAGGGGCACGGCCGCCCGGACGAGACGGATGGAGGTGAGCAGGTTGGCGTTAAGGGCGGCATGGAGCTGCTCGTCGGTCACGTCCAGCGCCCGGCTAGGAGGCGGCCCGCCCGCATTGGCGACCAACACGTCGAGCCGGCCGAACCTCTCGACCGCAGCCGCGACCAGACGATCGGGCGACTCCGGATCGGTCACGTCATCCACGATGGCCAGCACGTCCATCCCGTCCGCCCGGAGGTCCGCTTCAGTGGACCTCAGGGCCTCCTCGCCGCGGGCGCAGATGACGACGTGCGCGCCTTCCTGACCGAGCGCGATAGCGCTGGCCCGGCCGAGTCCTTTGGACGACGCAGTGACCAGCGCTACCTTCCCCGCTAAGCCGAGATCCATGGTCCTTACGCGTCGACCACGCTGAGCCCGTGGTCGACGGAGTTGAGCGGGAAGGGGCCCGACTCGGTGGCGATGACGATGTCCTCGATACGCGCCCCGTAGCGACCGGCCAGGTAGATGCCCGGTTCGACGGAGAACGCGTGGCCGGCTACGACCGGGGCGGCGTTGCCCTCCACGATGTAGGGATCCTCATGCTCCTCCAGGCCGATGCCGTGCCCGGTCCGGTGAATGAACTGCGGACCGAAGCCTCCGGCGTCGATGATGCGGCGGACGACCCGATCGACGTCCTCACACGGCGTGCCGACCCTGGCTGCGGCCACTCCGGCCGCCTGGGCCTCTTGAAGCACGCCGTAGAGCTCCAGGAATTCCTGTGGAGGCGTATCGGGGCCCGTCCACACGGTGCGGGTGATGTCCGAGCAGTAGCCATCCAGTGTGCCGCCGAAGTCGCACACCACGGCTTCGTTGGGGCCGATGCGCCGGGAGCCGGCGTCGTGATGGGGGCTGGCCGAGTTCGGGCCGCTGCCGACAATGGCGAAGTTCACCCGCTGATGGCCTTCGGCGCGGAGCCGACAGCCGATGTCCGTCGACACTTCGGCCTCCGGCCTGCCCACCAGGGGAATCTCGCCGCCGAGCAGCTGGGCGGCCACCCGATCGGCGGCCGCCGACGCCAGCCTGAGTACCTCCCGCTCGTGGTCGTCCTTCACCGCTCGCAGGGTAGATGTGACCGCCGATGCGGCCGTCCACGTAACTGAGGGAAGGGTCGCTTGCAGCTTCAACACGAACATGGCCCAGCACCGGTCAGAGACGGCCAGCCGCTCCGACGCCGACACGAGTGAGGCCACGATCCCCACCGGATCCTCGGTCTCCGACCAGGGGCGGAGCGTGAAGACGGACGGATCCTCTACCACCCGGGGTGCCTCCAGGCGGGGTACGACGAGCACGGCCTCGCCATCACGGGGGAGCACCAGCATGGTGAGCCGTTCCAGCGGCATGGCCTCGTACCCGGTGAGCCACGGGAGATCGGCGCCGAGCGACAGCAGCAGGGCGTCCACGCCGAGCGAGGCCATACGCGCCCGAACGCGCTCCACTCGGGCCACCCGGGCGGTACGGGTGGCGGTCGTGCTCACGCCAGCACCTCGGCAGCCGCCTGCCGGGCGTGATAGCTGCTGCGGGTGAGAGGCGACGCCTCAACATGGGCGAAACCCATGTCCCCCCCGGCGGCGCGGATCCGGTCGAACCCATCGGGTGTCACCCATCGCGCGACCGGCAGGTGCTGCGCGGTCGGCCGCAGGTACTGCCCGATGGTGACGATGTCCACGCCGACGCCGCGCAGATCGGCCAGGGCACCGAGGATCTCCTCGTCGGTTTCACCCATGCCGGCGATGAGGCCGGACTTGGTGCGAAGACCGGCCGCCTTGGCTCTCGCCAATACGGCGAGGCTCCGGGCGTAGGAGGCCGAGGGTCGTACGGCGCGTTGCAGGCGGGCCACCGTCTCGAGATTGTGGTTCAGCACTTCGGGGCGGGCCGCGAAGATCGTGCCGAGGGCGGCCGGATCTCCCCGGCAGTCGGGGATAAGGACCTCGACGGCCGTGCCTGGACAACGATCGTGGATCGCGTCGATCGTCGCCGCGAACCCGGTGGCCCCGCCGTCGGGCAGGTCATCGCGGGCGACCGCGGTCACGACGGCGTGCTGAAGCCCCATGCGCGCCACGGCGGCCGCGACGCGGGCCGGTTCGTCACCGTCGACCGGCATCGGGTGGCGGGTGTCCACCAAGCAGAACCCGCACGCCCGGGTGCATCGGTCACCGTTGATCATGAAGGTGGCGGTGCCGTCCTTCCAGCACTCGAAGATGTTGGGGCAGCCCGCCTCCTCGCACACGGTCACCAGTTCGAGCGAGCGCATGGTGCGCTTCAGCTGCCGGTACTCCGGTCCAAGCTCAGCCTTCACCCGAACCCACTCGGGCTTGCGTTCAGCGAGGCGCACTCCCCCGTCCGGATCGATTCCGGCCGTGACGAGCCGGCCTCGAAGCCCCCGCGTGAAATCCGACATGTCGGTTGGCACCACCCGCCACGCCACGTCCTGGCGCTCGACGCCGTCGGGCGACCAACGCTCAGCGGCCCGGGCCGCGACAACGTCGACCATATCGCGCATCGACACCCGCAGTCCCTCGGCGGCGATGGAGGTCACGCCCTTGTCGGCGATTCCGCACGGGACGATGTGTTCGAACATACCGAGGTCCGTGTCCACGTTGAGGGCGAAACCATGCATCGTCCGGCCATGGCTGTGACGGATACCGATCGCGGCGATCTTCCTTGGCGACGGTCCGTCCGGGTCCACCCACACGCCCGGGTAATCGGGGAGACGTCCCGTTCCCGGCAAGCCGAGATCGGCGAGAGCGTCGATGATCAGTTGTTCGACGGCAAAGACATGACCAGGCGTGGAGCCACGCCCCATCGGCATCGTGAGGATCGGGTACCCGGTCAGCTGGCCCGGGCCGTGGTACGTGACATCGCCTCCGCGATTGGCACGCGCCAAGTCGGCGCCGACCGACTCGGGGGCGACCAGCACATGCTCCAGGGTGGCGCGCACCCCCAGCGTGTACACCGGCAGGTGCTCGAGGAGGAGCAGCCAATCGTGGCCGGCGGGCGCGGCGAACAGCGCCGACTGCACGGCAAGGGCGTCCTGATAGCGGACCCGGCCGAGCCACCGGACCCTTAGCACCCGCTCAGAACTCCTGAGACCAGTCGCGGGTCTCCAGGATCTCCTTGACCAGGGCCATGAACGCGGATGCGTACGCGCCATCGAACGCGCGGTGATCGAAGGAGAGAACCAGGTTGCCAACAGGGTGGATCACGATGGCGTCGCTGCCATCGGTCGCCTCGACCACCACGGGCCGCTTGCGGACGCCGTCGGTTGCCATGATGGCGACCTGGGGTTGGTTGATGACCGGGATGGTCATGAACGTGCCGAACGGTCCGGCGTTGGTGAGCGTGAACGTTCCGCCCGCGATGTCGTCGGCGGTGAGCTTCTTGCCACGGGCCCGCACCGCAAGATCGGCGATCTCCCGCGCCAGGGCGCGCAACCGCTTCCCGTCGGCGTCATGGACGACGGGCACGATCAGACCCTCGAGGTTGAGGTCGACAGCGATGCCGAGATTTACGAAGTGATGCACGATCAACTCGTCGTTACCGACGGACGAGTTCAGGTGAGAGAACTCTTCGATGGCGTCCACCACCGCCCGAGCGATGAACGGCAGGTAGGTGAGGCTCGTTCCCTCCTCCTCCTTGAAGCGCTCCTTGCGCGCCAGGCGGACCCGGTCGACGGCGGCGTAATCGACCTCCATGGACACGACCGTGTGGGCCGAGGTGTGGATGGATCGCACCATGTGCTCAGCGGTCCGGCGACGGATATTGGAAAAGGGCACCACCTCATCACGCTCTCCCGCGGTCACGGCCGTCGCCGCCGGCGCGGGCGCAGCCGCTGGAGCCGGGGCGGACGCAGGAGCGGGTCCGGGTGCGAGTGCGGGCGTCGATGAGGGCGCGGGAGACGGCGCGGCGGTGGCGGGCGGAGCGGGCGCGGCCGCCCCACCTCCGTTGCGATCAATGAGCGCCAGCACATCGGCCCGGGTGATCCGACCGCCGGCCCCGCTGCCCGCGATGGCCGCGGGGTCAAGCCCGTTTTCAGCGATGAGCCGCCGTACGACCGGCGACAGCACCAGGCCGCCGCCTGTTCCGGCTGATGCAGGCACGGCTGCAGGTGCGGCCGCGGCCGGCGCAGCCGGAGCAGGAGCCGGAGCGGGCGGCGCGGCGGTTGGCGCCGGAGCGGGCGACGCCTCCTGCAGGGCGGCCGGCACCTCCTCGTCCGCCGAAGGCTGGGCGGGTACGTCCGCTTCAGCGGTGGGTGCTTCCTCGGCCGGTGTCTCGGC
>CAXMLU010000905.1:0-1957 GCA_964194255.1 uncultured bacterium | reverse complement strand
AGACAGGTCGTACGCGTCGCGTTGCTCGGCGGGCAGTCGCCAGATCCGCTGCATCATGGTCGGCACGAGCAGCGTCCAGTCGACCCGATGGCGCTCGATCAGCGCCAGGGCCGTCTCGGCATCGAATCGCACCATGACGACCAGGTGGCTGCCGCGCAGGAGCCCGCCGAGCGAGAAGGTGAAGGGACCGTTGTGATACAGCGGCCCCGGTACCAACTGGCATCCGGCGACTTTCATGCCGGGCGTCGCAGAAATCTCGGGGTCGACGACCGCCGTCTGGCCAGCCACGATGATCTTGGGCCGGCCGGTGCTGCCTCCCGACGTAGGTGCCTTCCACGCCGGCGAGGTTCGCTCCGGGAGCGGCCCGTCGCTGAGCGCGGCGTCGGGCTCGAAGCCGGCCTCGAGGCCTGGCGCTCCCGTCGGGCCACCGGGTGCGCCGACCACGAGGGCCGGTTTCGCCAGTTCGAGGATGGCCTCCCGCTCCGCGTCCGGGAGGCGGGCCGACACGGGTTGCGGGACCGCTCCGAGCTTCCACGCCGCGATGGTGGCTTCGTAGAACTCGATGGAATTGGGCAGGGCGATGGTCACAAAGTCGCCCACGCCAACTCCCAACCGCTCGTAGGCACGGGCCAGTTGGTTGGTCCGGTGGTCAAGGTCGAGCCGCGACACGGTGTGGCCTTCGCAGGTGATGGCCGGACGATCAGGGTCGCGTGCGGCCAACCAGCCGATCGCCCGGCCCATCGGCATGACGGTCATGTTGCGATCACATCTCAGACCGTAGTGGGCGGTGCCCTATCCATAACCCGGTCTCTGGCGTACCGTGGGGCATGGACGAGACCGCAGTGCCGACCGCGGTGCCAGTGGAGCTGGCCGCCCGACCCACAGCCCTCGTCTTGCTCTTTGCGCTCAACATGGCCGATGTGTACACGACCCGCCGAGCTCTCGCCCTCGGCGGCCAGGAGACGAACCCGCTGGCCGCTCACCTCCTGGCCCAGAGCATGGACGTACTTCTGCTGGCCAAGCTCGTGCTCATCATCGCCATCGTGGTCGCCTGCATCTTCTCGTCACCCCGGCACGCGCTCCGCTCGGCTCGATGGGTCTGGATGGCCGTGATCTTCTACGGCGGCGTCGTCATCTGGAACTGCGTCCAGATCTTGTCCAACCGCCTGGCCTGAACCCGCCGGCGACCGTCCCGGCCTATACACCCCAGGCACAGGTTTGAAAACCGGGTTGCGTCGACAGCCCGTTGTCGACGCTACGTGGCCGGGAAACGACCCGTCCGGCCACCTCTCGATACGCGAAACGAACCGCATTGCGTCGACAACCGGCTGTCGATGCAATGTAGACGCGAGCCTGTCCGCCCAGGTGTGTCCACCGCCGGGAACTCCGCGCCGGCGAGCGGGGGGTGTGCCCGGCCGGCGCGGAAACTCCGATTGCCTCAGTCGAGCGCGGCCAGCTTGGCGACGGCGATCTCCAACAGGTGGGGCATGGAGGCCGGTCGGACGCCGAGCCGGGCCGCGATCTCCTCCGGGCCGAGCCCGGCGTCTCTCAGGGCGAGCGCCAGGGCGTAGACCACCGGCAGACGGGTCAGCGGGCTGGCCGCCTCCTCAACGCCGTCTCCGCCCAGTCTCCTCCCCAGGTCGTAGACCGTACGGCCGGCTCGGGCCGCCAGGCATCCGTAGTGGCTACTGAACTTGCCGCTCGGCCCCACCGAGGGGCGGCCTGCAGCTGGCCACGTCCTCGTACACCGAGCTTGTCGTACCCGTGGGCCAGATGGGTATCGACAGTCCGCACCGATACGAACAGCCGCCGGCCGATCTCGGCGCTGGAATGGCCGCGAGCGGCGAGACGGGCCACCTCGAGCTCGCGTTCGGTCAGCGAAGGCGGTGCCTGGACGTGGGCGACGGTGGGTGGGGCCGCGCCCGGGCATCGGGCCAGCAGAAGCGCGCCTCGGGCT
>CAXMLU010000904.1:0-2308 GCA_964194255.1 uncultured bacterium | reverse complement strand
GGGCCGGCTGGGGTGGGACCCAGCTGGCCCGCGATGAGCGCTCGCGCGAAGAGCCATGCGAACTGTCGCTGGCCCGATGGTGGAGGGTGACATAGAGCCCGACACGGGCGCCGGTCGGGTCGTCGCGATGGCTGAACTCCTCGACGATGGCCTCGAGCCGCTCCTGCAGCTCGTCCACCTCCGAAGGCGGGAGCCGCAGCCCCAAGCGGGACGAGAGGATGATGCCCTTCGGGCCCACTTCCGCGACTTCGTCACGAAATGCGTCGATCATGGCCATGGTCACATCGGTCCCGGCGGTGTCCACCTTCCAGGACTTGCGGGCGGCCCGGTAGGGTCGCTCCAGGGCGCCGCTGGCCCCGTGCCGGACCTCCTCGGCCGCCAGGAAGCCGTTCCGCGCCAAGGTGCGCACGTGGTAGTGCACCGTGCCCGGATCCATGCCCAACCGGTCGGCCAGCTGCCGGTTGGTGAGGGCACCGTCGAGACACAGGCGCAGGATGCGCAGGCGCAGGGGATGGGCCAGGGCGCGGGCCTCGGCCAGCGTGGCCGGACGGCGCGCGGTGGCCGTCGCGCCGGGCTGGGCGGCGTGGGCGGCGTCGGCCGCCGCAGCCGACTCGGCGGTGATCGTCCGTTGGCCCGTGGGTGCTCCCATAGACAACAGCATATCGATTGACAACTATAAATGGCAACGCCAGACTGACCGGGTGACCTTGGCCGGACCCACCGATGCCTCCGCCGCGCCGCCGCCGGCTCCCGTCTCGTTGTGGCGGCACGGCGACTTTCTCCGCGTCTGGTCGGGAGAGTCGGTCTCCGTGCTGGGCAGCCAGGTCAGCCAGCTGGCCATCCCCCTCGTCGCCGTCTCCGTGCTGAAGGCGACCACCTTCCAGGTGGGACTGCTCAACGCGGTCGAGATGACGCCGTTCATCGTCGTCAGCCTGCTGGCGGGCGTCTGGATCGACCGGATCCGGCGGCGGCCCGTGCTCATCATCGGTGATGGCGGTCGCGCCGTCGTCCTGCTGTCCATCCCGATCGCCTACGAACTCGGATGGCTGTCGATCGGCCAGCTCTATGCCGTCACCTTCGTCGCAGGCGTCTTCACCGTGTTCTTCGACGTCGCCTATCAGTCGTATCTGCCGGCTCTGATCGACCGCAGCCAGTTGGTCGAGGGCAACGCCAAGCTGCAGATGACCGAGAGCGGGGCGATGATCGCTGGTCCGGGCCTGGCCGGCGTGCTCATCCAGTGGCTGGGGGCGCCACTGGCGGTCCTCGCCGACGCGGCTAGCTTCGTCGTGTCCGCGCTCGCCCTCCTGAGCATTCGCGGTCGCGAGGAGCGGCCCGTGCCTCTACCGGTGTCCGAAGGGACGACCAGACGCGGGCGGGCGCTGAGCGAGATCGGCGAGGGCCTCCGGTACGTGCTCGGCCACCGCTACTTGCGCAGCATCGCCGGCTGTACGGCCACATCCAACTTGTTCAGCTCACTATCCCAGGCTGTCCTTATCGTGTTCATGGTTCGCCGCCTCGGCTTGTCAGCGGGCACGATCGGCCTCATCTTCACCGTCGCTAACGTCGGCTTTCTGATCGGCGCGGTGCTGTCCACCCGAGCCGCCAAATGGTTCGGATTCGGGCGGACGATCATCGCGTCGTCCGTGCTCTTCTCGGCCGGCTTCTTCCTGGTTCCCTGGGTGCACCGGGGGTCAGCAGTGCCGTTCTTGATCGCGGCCCAGCTGATCACCGCCATCGGAAACCCGCTCTACAACATCAACCAGGTCAGCCTCCGCCAAGCCATCACCCCCCACCGCCTGCAGGGACGCATGAACGCCACCATGCGCTTCCTGGTGTGGGGCACCATGCCGGTCGGCAGCATTTTGGGAGGAGTCCTCGGGACCGTCCTCGGCCTACGAGCCACTCTGTGGATCGCGGCCGGTGGCGGACTGACCTCGATTCTCTGGATCCTGCTCTCGCCCGTCCGATCGCTGGTGGTCATCCCCGACCCTGAAGACGCGGACTCGGCGTAGCCGGTCAGGCGAGTAGGGGTCAGGCGAGGAACTCGGCGACTCGCCGCCAGGCGTCGGCGGCGTCGTCCGGTCGGTGCGACGGGCGAGCGGGATCGTGGACGAAACCGTGGTCCGCGTCTGGATAGACGACGACGGTCACCCGGTCGCCGAGCGCCCGCAAGGCTTCGATGTCCTCCGGCGGCGTATACGGATCGCGGCCGCCCAGGATGGCCAGCACCGGGCACGCCCCCGGCCGAGCCAGATAGTCCAACGGCTCCCCCTGACCACTCCCCCGCCACGCCTCGGGCAGGCCGATC
>CAXMLU010000903.1:0-2371 GCA_964194255.1 uncultured bacterium | reverse complement strand
GCCAGGGCGGGATGGCAGCAGGTGAAGATCAGCCGCAAGCGGTCGTCGGTGATGGCGCTCATGTCCAGCTCCTCGTCGTCGTCATCGCCGGCCACCAGCACATGGGCCGCCCGGTGCTTGTCGTCGCGCTTGGCTTCTCGACGCCAGCGGTCGACGGCCTTGCGCCTGGCCGTGGTGAGCAGCCAGGCGCCGGGCCGGTCAGGCATTCCGTCGACCGGCCATCGCTCGAGGGCAGCCACGACGGCCTCCTGGAACGCCTCCTCGGCCAGATCAAAATCGCCGAGAACGCGGATGAGGGTGGCCTGGACCTGGCCCGACTCCCGCCGGAACACGGCGGACAGGTCGGGCGCCGGCTGGGTCACTCCCGGCCGGGGATGTCCATGATCGGACGCACCTCGACGACCCCGGTGCGGGAATCGGGGATCTTGGCGGCCAGCTCGATGGCCCGATCCAGGTCCTTCACATCGACGACGTAGTACCCGCCCAGGACCTCTTTGGTCTCGGCGAAAGGACCGTCCTTGGTAACGGTCTTGCCGTCCCGAACCCGCACGGCCGTGGCCGTGTCGAGGCCCTGCAACGGATCGCCCGCCACCATCTCGCCCGACTCGATGATCGCCTGGGTGAACGCGCCGTATTCGCCCATCATCTTTTCGCCTTCTTCCGGCGTGCTCGGCGCCGCCGCCGGGTCGCCGTAAATGAGCAGCATGTACTTCATGGGGTCTCCTTCTGGTTGATTCGTGTAACCGACGATCGCAGGTGTCCCCGATCGACACCACCGCCAGAGATTCTGGTCTGTCCCAGCCCGTTCGGCCCGTTCGGCTGGTTCACAGGCAGCTCACAGCTGACGCACGGCGGCTACCCAGCCGGAGGTGCCATTCTGAAGCCCGGAGGAGGTGGTCGTCGTGGCGCGAGACGCGGTCAGGCACCAGATCTTGGTTGTGGACGATGAGCCGTCCATTGTCGATGCGGTGGCGACGACGCTGCGCTACGAGGGCTTCGACGTCCGTGAGGCGAGGACCGGTCGCGCCGCCCTGGCGTCCGCCCAGGAGTCGCCGCCCGACTTGATCGTGCTCGACGTCATGCTCCCCGACCTGGACGGCCTCGAGGTGACCCGGCGACTCCGGGCCGACGGGATCCGGGTCCCGGTGTTGTTCCTCACGGCGCGCGACAGCATCGAAGACAAGATCACCGGGTTGACCGTCGGAGGCGACGACTATGTGACCAAGCCGTTCTCCTTGGCCGAGCTGGTGGCGCGCGCCCGGGCCATCCTGCGTCGCACCCAGGGCGAGCCCGTCGGAGATGGGCGGCTGCGGTTCGCCGACCTCGTACTCGACGAGGACAGTCACGAAGTCTGGCGCGGAGACACCCAGGTACGGCTCACGGCCACCGAGTTCAACCTCCTGCGCTTCTTCCTGCTCAACCCCCGGCGGGTGCTGTCCAAGGCGCAGATCCTCGACAACGTCTGGCACTACGACTTCGGCGGCGACGCCAGCGTGGTGGAGACCTATGTCAGCTACCTCCGCAAGAAGCTGGAGAGCCTGGGACCGCCCCTCATCGAGACGATCCGCCTGGTTGGGTACACGTTGCGCGAACCGGAGACGGTGCCGTAGGTGTCGCTCCGACTGCGACTGCTGCTGGCCATCGGCGCCGTGGCCACGTTGGCGCTGGGAGCCGCGGACGTCGCCACCTATTCGGCGTTGCGATCCTTTCTTTACAAGCGAGTCGATGCGTCCCTGGATACTGCGCAGATCGCCGTCGAGCATCGTCCGTTGCAGGATGCAGCCATCGATCGGTCCGCGCCGCCCGGTACGTTCGTCGAGCTGCGCGGCCCGGCGGACAACATCGAGCGCGCCGTGATCCTGGCTCCGCCTGGCGGCCAGCAGGTGACGCCGAAACTCCCGAACCATATCCGGGGGCTCACCGCCGGCGACGGCGGCGAGCCGAGGACCTACTTCACGGTGGAAGCGATGGAGCGAGGCGGCTCCCCGTTCCGGGTCCGGGCCTCAACCCTGGGCGACGGCAGCCAGCTGATCGTCGGCGTTCCCCTGCATGACACCATTCTCACCCTTCACCAACTGCTCGCCATCGAGCTGGCCGTCACCGCCGCCGCTCTGGTGGCCGCTGTCGGGGTGGGCTGGTGGCTGGTCCAGGTCGGCCTACGTCCTCTGGCCGACGTCAAGCGGACGGCCGCGGCCATCGCCGAGGGCCAGCTCGACCGGCGGGTACCCGGAGATGGCGCCGACACCGAGGTGGGCCAGGTGGCCCGGGCCCTCAATACCATGCTCGGCCGGATCGAGTCCGCGTTTGCCGAACGCGACGCGACCGAAGCCCGGCTGCGCCGGTTCGTCGCCGACGCCTCCCACGAGCTGCG
>CAXMLU010000902.1:0-2909 GCA_964194255.1 uncultured bacterium | reverse complement strand
GTTGGTCGGCTCGTCGAGCAGGAAGACATCGAATCGGGACAGCAGGATGGCGGCCAGACCGGCCCGGGCCGCCTGGCCGCCGGAGAGCGACGCCAGTGGGACGGCGAGGCGATCGGCGGGCAGGCCCAGCTCCGCGCTGACCGTGGCCGCCCGGGCCTCCAGGTCGTCCCCCCCGAGCACCAGGAACCGCTCCAGTACCTCGGTGTAAGCGTCCACCTTTCCCGGATCGGTGACCAGTTCCTCGGTCAACCGGTCCAGCCGGGCCGACGCCGCGGCCACGCCGGTGCGCCGGGCCAGGTACTCGTACAGCGTCTCGCCCGGCAGCCCGTCCGGCTCCTGGGCCAGGTAGCCGACGGTGAGCGACGCCGGCGCCAGCTCGACGGTGCCCGAGTCTGGGCGGTCGATGCCGGCCAGGATGCGAAGGAGGGTGGTCTTGCCGATGCCGTTGGGCCCGACCACGCCGAGCCGGCTCTCGGGGCCGACCGAGACCGACACCTCGACCAGGACGGGCTGCGCCCCCTGGTGTTTGGAGATCCGTCGGCCTGTCAGCACCTTCGGACGTTATCGAGACGGCCCGCTCCGCATCGGTTGTGGCCCCCGCCAGGCGGAGGAGCCTGGGGATGGGGCCCCAGGCGGGTCAGGAATAGGGTATGGGTTGCAATACGACCGCAAGTAGCCTGGTGACGTGGCCAGCTACCTCGAAGCGCTGCGGGAACGCGTCATCATTTTCGACGGGGCGACGGGTACCAATCTGCAGATGACTGACGTCGGCCCCGACGATTTTGGCGGGCCGGCGCTCGAAGGCTGTTGGGAGGTTCTGTCCGATACGCGGCCTGACATCGTGGCTGACCTGCATCGCAGCTTCCTCGAGGTCGGCTGCGACGTGGTCGAGACCAATACGTTCGGGGCCTTCCCGGTGGTGCTGGCCGAATATGGACTCGCCGACCGCGCCCGGGAGCTCAACGTCAAGGCGGCCCGCATCGCCCGCGAGCTGGCCGCGGACTTCAGCACCCCCGACCGGCCCCGCTGGGTGGCTGGCAGCATGGGGCCAGGAACCAAGTTCCCTTCTCTCGGCCAGATCCGCTTTGCCGAGCTGCGCGACGCCTACCAGGTCCAGGCCGAGGGGCTGCTGGAAGGTGGCGTCGATCTCCTCATCGTCGAGACGTGCTTCGACGTCCTCCAATCCAAGGCCGCCATCGTGGCGTGCAAGCGGGCCATGGCCGCGGCCGGCCGGACCGTCCCCCTCCAGGTGCAGGTCACGCTGGAGCTCACCGGCCGCATGCTGCCAGGAACAGAGATCGGCGCGGCACTCACCGCCCTGGGCGCCATGGGCCCGGACGTGTTCGGTCTGAACTGCGCCACCGGTCCGGCCGAGATGGGCGAGCATCTCCGCCACCTCTCCCACTACAGCCCTTTCCCCATCTCCTGCGTTCCCAACGCCGGGCTGCCCAGCGTGGTGGACGGCAAGATGCACTACGACCTCACGCCCGACGCCCTGGCCGAGTACCACCACCGGTTCATCACCGAGCTCGGCGTGTCTGTGGTCGGCGGGTGCTGCGGCACGACGCCCGCCCATCTCAAGGCGGTCATCGACCGATGCGCGTCGCTGACCCCGGCGGCCCGTCATCCGGAGAGCGATCCCGGCGCGGCCAGCATTTACACCCACGTCCCGTTCAAGCAGGACACGTCGTTCCTGATCATCGGCGAGCGCACCAACGCCAACGGCTCCCGGGCATTCCGTGACGCCATGCTGAACCAGGAGTGGGACACCTGCGAACGCATGGCTCGCGACCAGATCAAGGAAGGCGCCCACGTCCTCGACGTGTGCGTCGACTACGTCGGCCGTGACGGTGCCGCCGACATGGACGAGATCGCCAGCCGCTTTGCCACCAAAGCGACCGCGCCCCTGGTCCTTGACTCGACTGAGTCCGCCGTCCTGGAGGCGGGACTCCAGTGGATCGGCGGCCGGGCCATCCTGAACTCAGCCAACCTGGAGGACGGCGAAGGCGAGGGCACCCGCTTCGACCGGGTGTGCAGGCTGGCCCGCGAGTACGGCGCGGCCGTGATCTGCCTGCTGATCGACGAACAGGGCCAAGCCCGCGACGTCGAGTGGAAGGTCCGCGTTGCCCACCGCATCCACGACCTCGCCGTCGAGCGGTACGGACTTCGCTCCGAGGACCTGATTTTCGATGCCCTGACCTTCCCGTTGTCGACGGGCGACGACGACCTGCGCGGCGACGCCATGGCCACCATGGATGCCATCCGCCGCATCACGGCCGAGCTGCCCGGCGTCTTCACCGTGCTCGGCGTCTCGAACGTGAGCTTCGGACTGAAGCCGGCGTTGCGGCACGTCCTCAACTCGGTGTTCCTGCACGAGTGCGTCGAGGCCGGCCTGGATGCGGCCATCGTCCACGCCGCCCGCATCATGCCGCTCAACCGGATCGACCCCCGCCACCGGGAGGTCTGCCTCGACCTCATCTACGACCGGCGCCGCCCATCCTCCGTAGGTGAGGACAGCTATGACCCCTTGCAGGAGCTGCTCGCACTCTTCGAGGACGTGACCTCGGCGGCGGTCGAGAAGGAGGACCGCTCCGATTGGCCTCTGGACCGTCGCCTCTCCCAGCGCATCATCGACGGCGACCGCGACGGCCTGACCGACGACCTGGCCCTGGCCCTGCAGTCCATGAATGCCCTCGCGATCGTCAATGACGTCCTGCTGGAGGGGATGAAGGTGGTGGGCGAGCTGTTCGCGTCCGGAGAGATGCAGCTTCCGTTCGTGCTCCAGTCCGCCGAGACCATGAAGACCGCGGTCGCCTACCTGGAGCCGCACATGGAGCGGGTCGGCGGCGAGACGTCCAAGGGCCGGATCGTGTTGGGCACCGTCAAGGGCGACGTCCACGACATCGGCA
>CAXMLU010000901.1:0-11490 GCA_964194255.1 uncultured bacterium | reverse complement strand
GGCTCGCTGTCCGGTGGCGAACGACGCCGGGTGGCCTTGTGTGCACTACTGCTGCGACAACCGGATCTGCTGCTGCTCGATGAGCCCACCAACCACTTAGACGCCGAAAGCGTCCAGTGGCTGGAGCAGCACCTGGAGAAATACCCCGGCACAGTGGTTGCGGTCACCCACGACCGGTACTTCCTCGACAACGTGGCCAGGTGGATTCTCGAGCTTGACCGCGGTTTCGGTATCCCCTGGGAGGGCAACTACTCATCCTGGCTCGAGCAGAAGCAAGCTCGACTGGCCGGCGAGGAGAAGTCGGATGCCTCCCGAAGGCGCACGCTGGAGCGGGAGCTGGATTGGATCCGTATGTCCCCTCGGGCCCGCCAGGCCAAGGGCAAGGCCAGGATCACCGCCTACGAATCGTTGGTCGCCGACGCCGAAGCGGCGGCCGCCGATTCGGCCCGCCGTCCCGACAAGCTCGAGATCAGCATTCCACCCGGGCCGCGTCTCGGCGACGTCGTGGTGGAGGCCGAAGGGGTGGTCAAAGCCTTCGGTGATCGCCTGCTCATCGACGAGATCAGCTTCTCTCTCCCGCCCGGAGGGATCGTGGGCGTCATCGGTCCCAACGGAGCGGGGAAGACGACCCTGTTCCGCATGATCATGGGCTCAGCCGACGGGAGCCCGTCTGGCCGCGAACCTGTCGACCGAGGCTCGCTTCGGGTCGGCCCGTCCGTTCAGCTGGCCTATGTGGACCAGTCGAGAGATGCACTCGACGGCGCAAGGACCGTGTTCGAGGAAATCACCGATGGCCAGGAGCGCCTGGTCGTCGGTGGCCGCGAGCTCCACGGTCGCGCCTATGTGTCCGGCTTCGGTTTCAAGGGATCGGATCAGCAAAAGAAGGTGGGCGAACTCTCCGGAGGCGAGCGCAACCGCCTTCAGCTGGCCAAGGTTCTCCGGAGCGGCGGCAACGTACTGCTCCTCGACGAGCCCACGAATGACCTCGACGTCGACACGCTCCGCGCCTTGGAAGAAGCCTTGCTCGACTTCGCCGGATGCGCGGTCGTCATTAGCCACGACCGCTGGTTCTTGGACCGCATCGCCACCCACGTCCTCGCCTTCGAGGGCAACTCGGAGGTGCGCTGGTTCGAGGGGAACTTCACCGACTACGAAGTCGATCGCCGGAAACGCCTCGGGGCGGACGCCGATCAACCGCATCGCATCAAGTACAAGCCGCTGGTGCGAGATCGATGAGTGCGAAGACCATCCGGCGGATCGCGGTCCTTGTCTGCGCGAGTGGGATTGCCGGCATGATCGTGAGCTCGATCCTCAACCACAACGGTACGGCCATCACCTTTGGGTTAATCACGGCCACGGCGGTGTTGTGCTCGATGGTCGCTACCGCCGTGGCTGCAGATACTGCTCGAACGACGGCCGGGCCTCGGCTTTTGTCACCCGGCGCGGTGGACGAGGACGAAGCCATGGCCGTTGAAACGATTGTGCAGGAGCTCGTGGCCGCGGGCGCCCAGGAAGGGACGGTGCGAGACCTGGTCAGGCACAGCGTCCGCCTCGGCCGGGGCTCGACCCAAGCGGAACCGGACAACCTGGGCCGACCGTCGCAGCCGTTCAACTAGTCTCACGGTCGAGCTCGCTCAATTCGCCCCGCCACAGTGCCGATAGAAGGGGTGTGATCAAGACGACGATGGAGAGCCGGGCTGTGGTACGGCCGATCGAGCCGGGCAACAGCGCCCTTTGCGCCCATTGCGGAGCACCGGTGAAGTTCGTGGCGCGGGCCCAACTCCGTCAAGTCATCGCCAACGTCTACTCCGATGGCACGTGGCTCAGGGTCGAGCACTACCACGCTGACTGCTACACGGAGGCGGGCGAGCCGCACGGCCCCGCCGCCGGCTGAACACCCGCCGGGTCGCCTGCTTCTAAGCTCCGCGCCGATGGTTCCGGAGCTCTCCCCTGAAGAACGCCGCGTGCTGGGCTGCCTCATCGAGAAGGAGGCCACAACGCCCGACGTCTACCCGCTGACGGTCAACGCGCTGCTCAATGCCTGTAACCAAACGTCCAACCGGGCCCCGGTCGTGGCTTATGACGAAAACACCGTGCTCGAGACCGTCCACGTCTTGCGCGAGCGAGGGATCGTCCGCGTGGTGCACAGCACGCACAATCGGGCGGTCAAGTACCGCCACGTCCTCGATGACTATTTCGCCCTCAAGCGGACTCAGGTGGCACTGCTCGGAGTGCTCCTGTTGCGCGGCCCACAAACCGTAGGCGAGCTCCGGACGCGTACGGAACGGTACTGCCGCTTCGCTGACCTCGCCGAGGTCGAGGCCGTGCTCGAGGCCCTGGCCGGCACGGATCCCGATCCCGACGGAAAGCCGCGCCGGGATCCGCTGGTACGCGAGCTCGGCCGCCAGCCGGGACAGAAGGAAGCCCGCTATACGCATCTCCTGGCCGACGCGGCGGAGATCGAGCTGGCCGGCACCTGGGAGTCGGATGTCTCGGCCGACGGCCTGCCAACGAGCTCGCCGCGGCGCGATCGCGATAGCGATCGTCTGAGCACGCTTGAGGAAGAGGTGCGCGTGCTTCGAGAGGATCTGGCCTCCTTGCGCGCCGAGCTAGGGGACCTCCTCCCGCCATCCCCCTGATACCGCCCGTCAGGCGGAAGCCCCGGCCGTGGCAGGTGCTCGCGTGCCCCGCTGCGTCCGGTTGTGGTCGGCCAGGAGCGCGCGTAAGCGCAACACCAACGGCAACTGGTCGAACCAGGCGCTGACCTCTTCGGCCGCGAACGCCTGGGTCTCCGGATCCCGCCCGTCGATACCGGCAAGTACTCGCTCGTCCTCGGTCATCCCGGTGGCAAGACGTGCATCTGCCCACTCGCCATACAGCTCGGCCGAGATGGAAACGAGCACCCGTAATACCGACGCGAGATGCCTGGCGGTCATGGTGTCAACCACGACCACCTCGCCCTCCGCCGTACGCCAGGTGCTGTCCTGCTCGACCAACGCCATGATCTGATCACCGAAACCGCTCATCATCCACCTCCACCTGTGCCAACCAATGCCACGGAGGCGGGCAACCTCGATACCAGCGACCCGAGATGCATCCTACGCGGCCGGTATGACAGCTACCCCTCAACCTGCTCAAGGAGGCCGGTGAGCAGGCCGATGCTCAACGGGTATGCCCGTCGAAGAGGATGCCGACCGGCAGCTGCGGGCCATGGTCGCTCTCATCGAGGGTCAGGCAGAACAGCTGACCGCCCTCCGCCGCGCGGTGATGGATCTCACCGGCCGCCTGGCCATCCGATCCGACCTCGACGTCATCGTGGCCAGTCAGGTGGACGCACCCGTCGCCGAACTCAATGTCATCCTGGAAGCGATCGGCGACGCGTCGAGCGAGCATCGCCGGATCAGGGCGCTGGTCGACGACGCCAAGGTGCAGGCCGCTCTTCTCGGCGATGTGGCATCAGATCTCATCGGTCCTCAGGGATGGGGAGGGGCCCCCATCGGTCGGGCGCGGGTCCACCGGGTGACCATGGCCAGTGTTGTGGAACGCGCCTTTCACCTGGCCGGTCTGGGTGCTCGCCTGACCAGAGTGAACACCGCCATCGAGCCGCAGCTCTGCCTCGTCACGTCTCCTCCTCGCCTGGTGGCAATCCTCGTGAACCTTCTCGATCGGGCCACCCGCCTCTCACCGGAGGGTGGGGTCAACCTGCGGGCGTGGACGGCGCATCCGGGCGCCGTGCGGTTAGCCGTCTCCGATAGTGGACCCGGGCTAGGTGGCGACGATCCCGAGCGAGCCTTTGCTGCCTTTGATCCGGACGGTGAGGAGGACGGCGTATCCGATAGCCGGGCCCTGAGCCTCTACTTGGTTCGTCTACTGGCCCGCTCGCTCGGTGGAGACGCGGTGCTGAGCGAAGGCATCGAGGGAGGAACGACGGTCACGATCGATCTCCCTCAACGACGCGGCGGGGAGTAACTCCTCGGTGTGCTAGCCAGGTCACGTGCAGCTGTCTGGACTTTCCTTCACCGAACATGCGCCGACCGAGGCGCAAACCGAAGGCGGCGGCGACAACGAGATCCTCGTGGCTCTCGTGCACGGATCGATGGATCGTGCCACCAGTTTTCGTCGGGTTGTCGAGCGCCTGACTGACTTCCGGGTCCTGACCTACGACCGCCGCGGCTACGCGAAGTCTCGAATGGCAGGACCGGCTCCGAGGTCGATCGCCGGACAAGCCGACGACCTCCTCCAACTGCTGGCCGGACGCCCGGCCGTCGTGGCCGGGCACAGCTTCGGTGGCGATATCGCCTTAGCCGCGTCGCTGCTCGCCCCCGGTCAGGTATGCGCCGTGGTTGCCTACGAGCCGCCGATGCCCTGGTTGCCTTGGTGGCCGAACGACAGCGCCGGCCGAGCCGCGCTCGCGGCCAGCGGCGAGGGTGGCCCAGAGTTGGCGGCGGAGACCTTCATGCGACGAATGGTCGGCAACGAGGTGTGGGAGCGGCTGCCGCAGACGACCCGCAACGCCCGCCGAGCGGAGGGCCCCGCCCTCCTCGCCGATATGGCCTGTCTCCACCCGGCCCCGGCCGACGGCGACCCACTCGACCCGTCGCTTGTCACCGTGCCCGTCGTGCTCGGTGTCGGCACCAAATCGAGGCCGCACTACCGCGAGAACGCGTTACGGCTACCCGTGCTCATCGCGCGGTCCGAACTGGTCGAGGTCGAGGGGTCAGGCCATGGGTGCCACATCAGCCATCCCGACAAGTTCGGGGCCATGGTCCGGCGCGCGGTCGCGGTGGCTGAGTTGTCGACTCAACCTGACTGCTCCGCGGCGAGGGAGTCAAGGAGTTGGCGGAGCAGGTTCATGAGCTGATCCATCTTGCGTACGCCCAGGATCTGCTCCCAGTGGCGGTGCACTTCCAGCACGGCTTGCAAACCGGAGCGCATGGCATCCCAGCCCTCCTCGGTGAGCACCACGATCTTGGCTCGGCCGTCATCGGGATCGTCGCGGAGCTCGACGAAGCCGAGGTCGCGCAGCGTGGCCAGGATCTCGCCCATCGACTGGCGGGTCATCTGCGCGCGGCGGGCCAGTTCGGCGGGCCGGCTCCCCTCGGGATCGATCATGGCCATGACCCGGGTCTGGGCCGGCGTGATGTCGGCCTGGCGGTGGACGAGATGCTCCGTGGCCTCGGCCATCAGGACCGTGAACGCGTCGCGCACCAGCCGTCCGATGAAATCCGGCTGATCGGGAAATTTCGGAGACGGAAATTGGGCTGGCATCTTGACGTTCGTCAGGATACCTGACATACATAGAAGTAAGGCGACCTGACAACACTCCGTAGCCCGAACCGCATGAAGGAGCCAACGATGTCCGAAGACGCCGCATCCACCTTTCGCACCTACGTCTCCGCCTTCAAGGCCACCGACCTTGACGCCCTCGTCTCGACCTACGCCGAGCCGACGGCTTACAGCCAGCCCTTCGTTACGGAACCGCTAACCGACCGGGCTTCGATCCGCGCCTTCGAGCAGGGCATGTTCTCCGGGTTCAGCGACATTGTCCTCGACATTGAGTGGGTCGTCGCTGAAAAGGACCGCGTCGCGGCCGGGATGACCATTACCTGCGTCCACACCGGCACCATGCCGCTCCCCGATGGCGGGACGCTGCCCGCCACGGGCAACAAGCTGGTTCTCCACACCGCCGAGTACCTCCAGGTCGACAGCGCGGGGCTGATCATCGAGCACCGCCGCTACGCCGACGCCATGTCGATGATGCAGCAACTCGCCCCACCGGCTGGCTGAGCTCCAGCTCAGGCGACCTCCGGGCCGCGATATGGCGGCAGCCGACAGAGTTGACCAGGACCGGCGCCCTCGGTGGACAAGACTGGGCTGCATATGCCGTTGGCTCGTCGTCCGCACCAGCTGCGACGCCGCTCCCGACGCCGGCTGCCGGTCCTGCTCTACCTCCTCCTCGGCACCGTCGTCGCGCTCGTGGTTGGGCTGCCCGTGGCGTTCGCCCTCGACCACAGTTCGCGCGCCACATCTGTCGCCCGACACGTCACGCTGGCTGGTCAAAACATCGGCGGCCTATCCGGCTCCCACCTGCGGGTGGTGGTACAGCACGAAGCCGATCGCCTGAGCGCCGCCGACGTCGATGTCCATGGCCCCGACACGGCCTTCTTCACTACGGTTCACGATCTGGGCGCCACCCTGGATGTGAACGCCACCATCGCCGATGCCGAGCGCATCGACCACCGGGGATCCCTCGTGGGGAGATTCCGGTCCTGGCTGGGCGGGCTGGCCGGCGTCCAAGGCAATCGCCGCGTTCCCCTTCGAGTGCGGTACGACCAGGCTACGTTGGACCATGTCGTCGCGTCGATGGACCCCGCGCGCGTCCCGCCCGTAGAACCAACGCTGCGCGGGACAAAGGCGGGGTTCGTCATCACCGCTGCGGCCAACGGTCGGGGGCTCGATGCCATCGGTCTCGGCACCGAGCTGGTGAAGGCGGCGGCCAGTGGCCGGCTGCCGATCGATGTGAGCGTCGGCCGTGACTCGCTGTCCCCCCGGGTTTCTCAGGCCGACATCGAGCAGCTACGCACCACGGCAGAACGGGCGGTGGCCACCCCCTTGCCCGTGCATGCCGGCGTGACCGCGACCGAGATACCGACCGCCACCCTCACGTCGTGGATCCAGTCGCGGCCCGGCGATCACCTCCAGCTGGTCGTGGATGGTCCGACCGTGCTGGCCGATCTGGGCAAGGCCCTCCCCGACGCAGGCACCCCGCCGGTCGAGACCACGTTCGCGGTCACGCCTTTCGGCATCACCACCACACCGGGGACATCCGGAACCGGCTGTTGTGATAACGCCGCCGCGGTTGCTGTTCAACATGCCCTCTTCGGGGGTGGGGCGCGACCGACACTGGCCACTCCCCTGGAGCTCGGCCTGCGCGCCGTGCCGCCGCGCATCTCGTCCGACATGGTCGCCGCCCTCGGGATCACGGCCGACATCGGTCACTTCACGACCATGCATCCGCCCAACCAGCCTCGTGTCGGCAACATCCACCGCATGGCCGACCTCATCCGCGGCCAGGTCATCTTGCCCGGTCAGTCCTTCTCGGTGAATGGCTTCGTCGGACCGCGGACAGCGGAGAAAGGGTTCGTTGACGCCCCGGTGATCGGGGACAACCACAGCTTCGCCCACGACATCGGTGGCGGCGTCTCGCAGTTCTCCACCACCTTGTTCAACGCCGCCTTCTTCGGCGGACTCGATCTCGGTGAGTATCAGGCCCACGGCTTGTACATCTCCCGCTATCCGTATGGCCGGGAGGCGACGCTGTCCTACCCCCACCCGGATCTGATCATCAAGAACACCACGCCGTATGGCGTTCTCATCTGGCCGACCTACACCGGCAGCGCCATCACCGTGACGCTTTACAGCACGCCGTGGGCGGCGGGCGCTCAGACCGACCAGACCAAGACGCCACAAGGGGCCTGCACTCAGGTGCGCACGCAGCGCACCCGCCGGTACGTCCAGGACGGGCACACGACGGTGGACTATTTCACCGCCTTCTATTACCCGGGTGAGGGGATTCCCTGCTGATCCACGGGCCGGGACAAACCGGGCCGGCGGGCGGCATCCATGAGGGGAAAGGGTCGCTCCGCGCCAAGTTGAGCGCGGGTTATCCGACTTTCCGTGCTGAACTGTCCTCATGAGGGTCGTGGTCAGCGGGGCATCTGGGCTCATCGGGTCCGCGCTGGTCCCCGCCCTAGCCGGAGCCGGCCACGACGTCGTCCGCCTGGTCCGATCCGACCCCACCAACCAGGGAGACCTGGGCTGGGATCCGGCGGCCGGCCTCCTGGATGCGACGGCCCTCGCCGGCACCGAAGCCATCATCAACCTCTCTGGCGAGAGCATCGCCGCCCACCGTTGGTCGCCGGCGCAAAAGGAACGACTGGTGGCCAGCCGACTGCAGGCCACCCGGTTGTTGGCCGAGACAGCCGCCAAGCTCAGCCCCGCCCCCGCGGCCTTCCTCTCGGGATCAGCCATCGGCTTCTACGGCGATCGGGGAGATGAGGAGCTCACCGAGGACAGCCCGCCCGGCGATGGCTTCCTCGCGGATTTGGTGCGGCAATGGGAGAACGCCACGGCGGAGGCCGAGGCGGTAGGTATCCGCGTCATCCATTTGAGATCCGGCATCGTGCAGTCTCCGAAGGGCGGCGCGCTCGCCAAGCAGTTGCCATTGTTCCGCTTCGGCGTGGGCGGCAAACTCGGTGGCGGTCGCCAGTGGCTGAGCTGGGTCAGTATCGACGATGAGGTCGGCGGCATTCTTCACGCACTGGCCACGGACGACCTGCGCGGGCCTCTCAATCTCACCGCTCCGCAACCAGTGACCAACGCTGACTACACCAACACCCTCGCCGCGACCCTGCATCGCCCGTCATTAGCGACGGTCCCCGCCTTCGCCCTCACTGTTGCCCTCGGCAAGGAATTGGCGGGCGAGCTGCTCGGTAGTCAGCGGGTGCTGCCCGCCAAGCTGGAGGCCACCGGTTACCGGTTCCGGGATACGGATCTCGCCGCCGCCCTCGCCCGCATGCTGAGCTGAACGGGTGGCCGAACTGACCAAGGGCGAGATCACCGCCGACGTCGCCGTGGTCGGCGGCGGTCCGGCCGGCGCGGCGGCAGCCATTGTCCTGGCCCGGGCCGGCCGGGATGTGGTCCTCGTCGACAAAGCCCGTTTCCCGCGCGACAAGTGCTGCGGCGACGGCCTGACAACCGGCGCGCTGCGCCGACTCGAGGCTCTCGGGCTCCTCCCCGACTCGGTGGCGTCGTGGACAACGGTCGGCGATGTCTGGATCCGCTCTCCGTCGGGCAGAACGGTGCAGTTTCGCTTGCCCCGCACGGGCGGGACCTTTGCCGCGGTCGCCCGGAGGCGCGATCTCGACGCTGCTCTGTTGGACGTGGCCCGAGCGGCCGGCGCCAAGGTTCATGATGGGCACGGCCTGCTCGGCGTCCGATGCGACCAGGACGCCATCACCCTCGACGTTGACGGTCTCGGGCCGGTGCGGGCCCACTACGTCATCGGCGCCGACGGCATGTGGTCGCCGCTGCGCAAGGCACTCGGCGCCTCGGTCGACGTCGCCTACCTCGGTGAGTGGCACGCCTTCCGGCAGTACTTCACGGCGGTGTCACCGCAGGCGGAAAGCCAGCTGTGGGTGTGGTTCGAGCCCGACCTCCTGCCCGGGTATGCGTGGTCGTTCCCGCTCGGTGGCGGCCGGGCCAACGTCGGCTTCGGCGTGTTACGGGAGGACGGCCAGCCCAGCCACACCCTCAAGCAGCTGTGGATCGAACTGCTCAACCGACCGCACATCCAGGGCTTCCTGGGCGCGCATGCCACCGCGGAGGCACCGCACAAGGCGTGGCCGATTCCGGCGCGGATCGGCCGCACCCGCCTGACCGCAGGGGCGGGGCGGGCGCTGTTCGTCGGTGATGCGGCCAGAGCGGCCGACTCGATGACCGGTGAAGGCATCGGCCAGGCCCTGGAAACGGGCGAAGTAGCCGCCCGAGCCGTCCTCTCCGCCGGCCCCGACCGGCCGGAACACGCAGAACGCCTTTACACCATGACCGTCGGTCGCACGCTGGCCGTCGACGATCGCCTGGCCCGCGACCTGTCCCGTGTCCTGCGTAGCGGGCGAGGCGCGCGGGCCGCTGTCCGCATCGCCGCCGCCAGCAACTGGACGAGGCAGAACTTCGCCCGTTGGATGTTCGAGGACTACCCCCGCGCCATCCTGGTGACTCCGCACCGTTGGCGGCGGGGAATGCTGCACGGCGAAGGCAGTTGGCTAGCCAAAGTCGACAGCGAAAAGCGGGGCTGACCCGGCCGTGACCGCCGGGAGGAGACCGGACGCTTGGGGCAGGAGTTGCTCGGCGTAGAAACGACGTGCTCCAGCACGAAGCGGATGTCCGGCAGGGGCGCTACGTACTCGGGCATCAGCGCTTCAGCGCGTTCGCGAGTGCCTCCACGCACCGATCGACGCCGGCCTCGTCGATCACCAGCGGCGGGCAGAAGGCGATGACGTCAGGACCGATAGGTCGGGCGATCACGCCCTCGGTGAGCATGTCGTCGCGCACCGCCACTGCGTCGCGGCCGGGCGGCAACATCGCCGCCCGCATGGCGCCGGCGCCCCGTTCACCCGCCAGCAGCCCGGCCGCGGCCAGGCCGGCCAAGCCCGTCGATAGCCGTGCTTCGATCATCGCCGCCCGCTCGAGGAGGCCTTCCTTGCGCACCACATCGAGCACGGCCAGAGCCGCCGCGCACGCGGTGGGGTGGCCGCTGTAGGTGTAGCCGTGGCGCAGGATGAACGCCTCATCGGCCTCCAATGCCTGCCGCACCCGCGGGCCGACCAGCACGCCGCCGAGGGGCAAGTAGCCGGACGTGATGGCCTTGGCGAAGGTGACCAGGTCCGGCTGAACACCGAAGCGCTGTGCGCCCCACCATGTCCCCAACCGGCCGAAGGCACAGATCACCTCGTCCAGGATCAGATAGGCGCCATACCGGTCGCAGAGCTCCCGCAGGCCGGCAAGGTAGCCGTCGGCCGGGGGGATGATGCCGCCGGCCCCGATGACCGGCTCGGCCAAGACGGCGGCGACCCCGTTGGGATGCGCGGCGAAGATCGCCTCCATGGCGGGGAGCGAATCGTGGGCGACCTGGAGGATGTCGGGAACCAGCGGCCCCCATCCCTCCCGGTTGAGCGGAAGTCCGGTGGCGGTTGTCGCCCCAAACGTGACGCCGTGGTACGACGGCGTCCGGCTGATGACCACCGTGCGCTCCGGCGCGCCGGCCAGCGCATGAGCCCGCCGGGCCAGCTTGATGGCGGTGTCCACCGACTCGGAGCCCCCGCTGGTGAGGAAGACTCTGGCGTCCGGCATCGGGGCCAGGCCGACCAGCTCCTCACAGAGCGCGTCGGCCGGTGCGTTGGTGAACCGGTCGAAGGTGTGAAAGGCCTCCAGCTGCCCCATCTGCGCGGTGACGGCGTCGATGACCTCGTGCCGGCCGTGTCCGATCGTGCAGTACCAGAGGCTGGCTAGCGCATCGATGTATTCCCGCCCCGCGTCGTCCCACACGAGGGCCCCTTCTCCCCTCACGATGCGGATGAATTGGGACTGGTCGGCCGCCGGCCGGGCGAAGGGATGGAGGAATGCGGGGACGGTCATCGGGCCTCCACCTTGGCCTCGGTCCACGACAGGCCCGCTTCAACGTCGAGGTCGTGGGGAAGCCCGAGCACCCGTTCGGCGATGATGTTGCGCTGCACTTCGCTCGTTCCTCCTCCGACGGTGAGGACCCGGGAGAACAGGTAGCCGCTGTTCCAGGTGGGATCGGACTCCCCGAGGGGCCCTGCTCCGGCCAGTAGTCCGGCGGTCCCCGCGAGGTCCTTGGCCAGCCCCATGATGTGCTGGCCGTGCTGGTCGGCGAGCGCTTTGCGCACCGACGCCTCCGGACCCGGCGGG
>CAXMLU010000900.1:0-1615 GCA_964194255.1 uncultured bacterium | reverse complement strand
ATGTGTATAAGAGACAGGGCCACGGCTACTGGCTGGTGACGACGGGCCTGCTGGCGGGTCCGCCCCCCCTCGTCCCCCTGGCCTCTCCCCCATTTGCCGGCGAGGGCCAGTGGTCAGCCGCCGGCTCCCAAGTGGGCGGGTCCGCGGTCCTCTACCAGACCTATATGCGACCGGCGTCCGGTGGTCCGATCGTCGGACTGGCGTGGATGAACACACCGGCCCTGACCACGGCGGTGTATGCAGGGTTCGATCAACCGGCAGGATCGTTCACCTACACCACCGAGGTTGCACCGGCTTTCCGTCCCCAACTGGTGGCCGCCTTCAACGGCGGGTTCCGGCTCGATGTGTCCGCGGGCGGCTGGTACGAAGACGGCCGAATCGTGCTGCCGCTGCGCGATGGCGCGGCGTCGCTGATCGTCTACAGCGATGGCACCGCCACCGTCGGCATGTGGGGGCGTGACGCCGCGCTCGGCCCCGACATCGCCGAGGTGCGCCAGAACCTCAACCTGCTCGTCGACAATGGGACAATCAGTCCTACCGTCGCCGACGCGCTCGGCGCCTGGGGCGCCACCTTCGGCAACGGCACTTCCACGTGGCGATCAGGACTCGGGGTTGATGGCGCCGGCCACCTGATCTATGCCGGCGGACCGGGGCTCGATCCCGCCGGCCTGGCCCGCCTTCTGATCGCAGCCGGCGCGGTGCGGGCCATGGAACTCGACATCAACCCGCAATTTGTCCTGTTCGACAGCTTCACGAGCGGACAGCCCACCAAGCTGCTACCGGGCATGTTCTATCCCGCCGACCACTACTTCGGCCCGAACGAGCGAGACTTCGTCGCCCTCTTCGCGCCGACCCCTCTTACGCTCCCAAGCGGGTAGCCGTTCAGCGGGGCGGCGAGCCCCCGGGCGCGACCGACGCGACGGACCGGCCGAACCCGTCGCCCAGGAAGGCAATGACCGCGGGCAGCTGCGTGGCGACGTAGTCCCAGTCGTGGTGGCCGGGGGCCAACTGGACGTCGGCCGGTATATGGCGGGGGGCCAGCAGTCCCGCGAATCTTTGGGTCTCCCCCGCTACCGCCGGCTCCGTGTCCTGCAGGCCGTCCATAAGAAGGATCCTCGGCAGCGGCGCGCCGTCCAGGTTCGCATCCGGGCTGTTGGCGGCCTCCAGCTTCGGATCGCCGCCAAAGACGCGCTCCTCGTCTTGGGCATGGAAAAAGCCGGCGATCGACACCACCTGGGAGTAGAGGTCACGGTGGCGCAGAGCGATGTTCATGGCGCCGTATCCGCCCATGGAGAAGCCGGCGATGGCCCGATGCTGGCGGTCCCGTGGCCGGTCGCCCTCCACGTCGGCGATCACGTCGGACGTCAACCAGGTTTCGATGCGGTCTCGACCCTCAGCGGAGTCGGCCCAGTCCGGGTCAGGACGAGCCACCCCATTGCCATCGGGAGAGACCAGGACGAAGGGTTGTCCGCCGTGGGCGACGTAGGCGTCGAGTTGGGCGGCCATGCCGACACTGAACACGTCCTGACCCGAGCCCGGCCCACCGTGCAAGAAATACACCACCGGCAGGTTGGCGGCGTCGGGGACGTCGGGTCGGTAGACCCACACATCATGC
>CAXMLU010000899.1:0-4127 GCA_964194255.1 uncultured bacterium | reverse complement strand
CTGATCACCCAGAGCGGGCACCAGGGGCGGCCGCTGTTCCAGGCCCAGCAGATCGGCGTGGCGTTGCATGCGTGGGCGCCGACGGGCAACGAGTCCGACCTCGAGTTCGCCGACTTTGCCCGCTACTTCGCCGACCAATCGCAGGTGGGCGCCATCGCCGCGTACACCGAGGGCTTCAAGGACGGCCGCACGTTCTGCCTCGCCGCCGACCATGCCGCTCGCACCGGCGTTCCCATTGTCATGGTGAAGGTTGGCCGCACCAACAAAGGCCGGGCCATGGCCTTGTCGCACACCGCGCATCTGACGGGGCGCGATGGTGTGATCAACGGCGTGTTCCGCCAGTTCGGCGTGATCCGGGTGGAGGGTCTCGACCAACTCCTCGACACCAGCGTCATGCTGGCGCGCAGCGACGCGCCCACGTCGCTCGGCACATCCAAGCCGGGCGGGATCTGCATCTACTCGATCTCGGGAGGGACAAGCGCCCACGCCTGCGACATGGCCGAGTCCATCGGCCTGCCCGTCCCGACACTGAGCGAGGAGACCCAGCGCCAGCTGCACGAATGGATCCCCCCTTACCTGCGAGTGTCGAACCCCGTCGACAATGGCGGTCATCCCGTCGCCGATTGGCGCGGCCGGCGCATCCTCGACGCCATCATGGCGGACCCCAATGTCGACGCGTTGGTATGTCCCATCACCGGAGCGTTCCCGCCCCACTCCGATCAGCTGGCCGCCGACCTGGCGGCGGTGGCGGCGTCGACCGACAAGCCGGTGTGCGTCATCTGGGGCTCGCCGGTCGCCGATGAGGCCGCCTACCGGGACACCCTGCTGGGGTCGGATCGGCTGGTCGTGTTCACCACGTTCGCCAACTGCCTCGGCGCGGTGAAGGCGTGGTACGACCATCACCACTTCCAGCGTCGCTACCGCTCCCCCTTCGATCGCCCGGGTCCGCCCAAGCGTCCCTCCGCCGCGGCTCGGGTGGCGCGGCCCATCCTCGCCGCCGCCGGGCGCGGCCGAGCCCTCAACGAACACAACGCCAAGGCGGTCCTGGCCGCCTACGGGATCCCGGTGAGCCGGGATGTGCTGGTCACCAGCGCCGCCGACGCGGCCCGGGCCGTGACCAGCATCGGCGCGCCGGTGGTGATGAAGGCGTGCTCGGCGGCCATCGCCCACAAGTCCGAGCGCGGCCTGGTCCGGGTCGGCGTCGGCTCGGCCACCGAGGCCCGCCGGGTGTACCACCAGCTGGTGGAAGCGGCCGGCGACGACCCGCTCGACGGGGTCTTGGTGTGCGAGCTGGTGCAAGGCGGCGTGGAGACGGTGGTCGGTGTGGTGGAAGATGAGCTGTTCGGCAAGGCCGTGATGGTCGGCCTGGGCGGCGTGCTGGTCGAGGTCTTCGAAGACACCGCCTTTCGCGTCCCGCCCTTCGACGCCAGCGAGGCGAGACGGATGGTGGACGAGCTGCGGGCCGCCACCCTGCTACGCGGCGTCCGCGGCGCCAAGCCGGCGAACATCGACGCTCTGGTGGCGGTGCTCATGGCCGTACAGCGGCTGGCGGTGGACCTCGATGGCGATCTGGCCGAGCTGGACATCAACCCCCTCCTGTGCCGGCCGGACGGTTGCGTCGCCCTCGATGCCCTGATGGTGACCCGGTAGCGTCCGAAGAGGGGAAAGGGTCTTTTCGGTTTCAGCTGGTCAGGTGCCGTTCCCAAGCGCGGAGAAACAAGGCACCATGAGAAGGTGGGGGCGAACGCACAACTATCCAGCCATGAGGCGCTGCTGTCCGCTCTCTTCGCCAGCTCCGCGGATGTCATCGCGCTGTTGGACGCGGATACGCGGGTCAGGCTGGTCAGCCCGGCCGTGACCCCGATGCTCGGATATAACCCCGACGATCTCCTCGATGTCCCCGCCATCGACCTGCTCCACCCCGAAGACCTGCCCGCCGTGTTCGAGCGACTGGCCTTGCCCCGCGACGAATTTGACGCCGCCCCGGCCCTGGTCCTGCGGGTTCGTCACGCCAACGGGTCATGGCGTCACTGCGAGGTGATGGCCCACGATCGTGTGGACGACCCGATGGTGCGCGGCCTGGTGCTCAACATACGCGATCTCACCGAGCGCCGCGCTACCGCCGAACTGCTCCGCCAGGAACGGGACCTGGTTGATGCCGTCATCCAGGCTTCCGGCAGTCTCGTCATGGTCACCGATAGCGACGGCCACATCGTCCGGTTCAACCGGGCCTGCGAGGCGCTGACCGGCTACTGCGCCGGCGAGGTGATCGGCCGGCTGTGCTGGCAGGTGCTCGTACCGCCGGAAGCGGCCGCGAACGTGGCCCGAGCCTTCGCCCACATCGCGCCGGACACCTTGCCGTTCGGTCAATCCGGCCAATGGGTGACCCGATTGGGCGAGCGCGTGCACATCGAGTGGAGCGGCGGCGCCATCCTCGGCGATTCCGGCTCGGTCAGCCACGTGGTGTTCAGCGGCGTGGATGTGACCCGCCGCCGCCGGGCCGAGGAGGAGCTTCGGCAATCCGAAGCCCGGCTGCGACTGCTCGCCGACAGCGCCAGCGAGCTGGTGTCGATCTTCGCGCCTGACTCCGGCACGCTCACCTACGCCTCTCCTTCGTGGCGTTCGCTCGGCTACGACCCTCGGCGACTGGTCGGAACGAACGTGACGGAGCTCACCCATCCCGATGACCTGGCATCGGCCGCATCTCTCTACGCCAAGCTCCCCGCCGGCGGCGACCCGGTCACGATCGAGGCCCGCATTCGCACTGCCGAGGGCGATTGGCGATGGTTCGAAGCACTGGCCCAGCTGGTCCGGGACGAATCCGGCGCGGCAGTGGCGGTACACGTCTCCAGCCGGGACGTGAGCCGGCGCCGCGAGACCGAACAGGAGTTGGTGCGGAGAGCGCTGCATGACCCGCTCACCGGACTTCCCAACCGGGCACTTTTCCACGACCGCCTGGAGACGGCGATGCGGCGCGCCGTCCGCCAGTCCGGCAACGTCGCCCTGCTTTTCTGCGACCTGGATCGCTTCAAGCTGGTCAACGACACCCACGGTCATCCGGCCGGGGACGCCGTGCTGCGCGAAAGTGCATCGCGCCTGGAAGCGGCGTGCCGTCCAGAGGACACGGTGGCCCGGCTCGGCGGCGATGAGTTCGTCGTCCTGGCCGAGGGAGTCGAGGACGAAAGCGTCACCGAGGGTCTGGCCAAGCGCATCGTCGCCAGCCTGGAGGAACCGATTCGCTGGAAGGACGTCGAGATCGTGTCGCGGGTCAGCGTCGGCGTGGCCACCGCCAGCCATCCGGGCACGACCGTCGAAGAACTGCTCCTTCAAGCCGACGAGGCCATGTACCGCGTGAAGCGAGCCCGGCGAAGCTGAGCCTCAGAGGTCCAGCTGGAACAGCTTTATGGCGTTGCCGCGCACGATCTTCTCCACGGTGATGTCGTCGAGATCCTTCATCTGGGCCTTGGCAATCTCGACCGTATGGGGCCATGTGCTATCCGAATGGGGATAGTCGGTCTCGAAGGTGATGTTGTCCACACCCAGCTCCTCGAGCGACCTCAGTCCGTGCGCATCGTCGAAGAAGCACCCGTAGATGTGGTCGTGGAAATAGCGGCTCGGCGGCTCAGGGATCTGGTCCACACCGCCCCAAGCCCGGTTCTGATCCCACACCGCATCGGCCCGCTCGAGAACGTAGGGAATCCAGCCGATCTGGCCCTCGGAGTAGGCCAGCTTCAAGTTGTCGAACCGGACCAGGACCCCACACATCAGCCAGTCCACCAGCGACATGCACGCGTTCATGAAGGTGAGCGTCGATCCCACCGCGGGAGGGGCGTCGCTCGACGTGGATGGCATCTTGGACGACGAGCCGATGTGCATATTGATCACCGTGCCTGTCTCGTCGCAGGCGGCGAAGAACGGATCCCAGTAGCGGTCCTTGTCGTGGACCGACGGCAGTCCGAGGAACGGCGGGATCTCCGAGAAGCACACCGCCCGGACGCCGCGCGCTGCGTTGCGCCGCACCTCGGCTGCAGCCAGACCGGCATCCCAAAGTGGGATCAGGCAGAGAGGGACCAACCGTCCGCCCGAGGGGCCACACCACTCGTCGACCATCCAGTCGTTGTAGGCCT
>CAXMLU010000898.1:0-5196 GCA_964194255.1 uncultured bacterium | reverse complement strand
GTACTAAGACTCATGACAGTCCACGACCAGGAGGCTGGCATGCGCAAGTTCGCGTTCGGTCCGACGCTCACTTTCCGGGGTCGGAAGTTCAAGGGTCTGCGCGGCTGGGCCGGCAAGCCCCTCCACCCTCCGCTCACCGACTTCCCGGTGGCCGCCTACGTTCTGGGCGCCGCCTTCGACGTCATTTCGACCCTGGGTCGGCACCACCCGTGGGCCAAGGAGTACTTCCACGCCGCGACGTTCGTATTCGTCGGTGGAGTCGCCGTGTCGCTGCTCGCCGCGCTGACGGGCTTTTTCGACTGGTTGAGGTCATCGGAAGCGGGGACCCAGGCTCGGCGCACAGTGAACAGTCACGCCACGATCATGATCACGGTCAGCGTGCTCGCCATTGCTGACCTCAGCCTCCGGCTCGCCGATTATCACACCCGCTCCTATCCCACCGTCGCCATTCTCGTACTGTCCGTCGTGGTGGCTGTGCTCATCTCTCTGGGCGCGACATATGGAGGCACTCTGGTCTACGACTACGGGTTCAATGTCGAGACCGCTGGCGACTCGCCGGTCTGGCATCGCAGTGAGACCGACGTCTATCCCGGCGACAAATCCAAAGGTTCGGCGGCCGGCTGAGCCGCTGCCGGGCCGGAATGTGAGACCCGTCACCCGTGTTGATCTGGGTATGAAGGTCGAGATTTGGTCTGACGTCGTCTGCCCTTGGTGTTACATCGGCAAGCGCCGCTTCGAGGACGCCTTGACGCGCTTCGATCACCATGACGAGGTCGAGGTCGTATGGCGGAGCTTTGAGCTTGACCCCCAGGCGCCGGTTCAGCGCCACGGAGATCCCGCCGATCGGCTGGCCAGCAAGTACGGAATGACGCGCGAACGGGCGCTGGCGACTCAAGCCCATATGACCGAGGTGGCGGCGGAGGAGGGGTTGGACTTCCGGTTCGACCTGTCGAAGCCGGGCAACACCTTTGATGCCCACCGCCTGTTGCACCTCGCCGCCGAGCGCGGCGGGCAGGACGCGGTCAAAGAGCGGTTCCTGAAGGCCTATTTCACTGAGGGCGAGCCGATCGGCGTACCTGAGACGCTCGTGCGTCTCACCGCGGAGGCTGGTCTGGACCCGGACGAGGTTCAGGACGTTCTTGCCGGCGACAGGTATGCCGCCGAGGTGCGCGCCGATGAGCGCGATGCTGCGGGCATCGGAATTGGCGGCGTTCCCTTCTTCGTCGTCGACCGGACCTATGCGGTGTCGGGAGCACAGCCCGCCGACCTCCTGCTCAAGGTGCTGGAGCGGTCCTGGTCCGAATCCCATCCGTTGGTGATGGTTGACGCTGGTGACGAGCAGGCGACGTGCGAGGGCGACAGCTGCGCCATCTGAGGTAGAGGTCAGACGAAAGGCGCCCGGGTCAGGGGCATCCCGCTACGCCCGTCGGCGGAGGGCTTCACGCCGAGCACCTGGTGGATGCTGATCTCACCCTCTTCGAAGCTGACGGCCGAGCCCATCATGTACAGGCGCCATACCCGCGCTCGCCGTTCGCCGACCAAGGTGACTGCCTCTGCCCAGCATTCCTCGAGGTTGGCCACCCAATGCCGCAGAGTGAGCGCGTAGTGCTCGCGAAGCGACTCGACGTCCCGCACCTCGAGACCGGCCTCTTGCATCGCTCGGCAGACCGCGCTGACATCCTGAAGCTCGCCGTCAGGAAACACATAGCGGGCGACGAATGATCGGCGATCGAACCGGGCGCCGTCCGGAGTCGAGATGGCATGGTTCACCAAACGGCCGCCAGGCGTGAGCATGCCGGCCAGGGCCGAGAAGTATGCCGCCGCCCGGCGGTGACCAACGTGTTCAAACATGCCGATGCTGGAGATGGCATCGAACTGGCCGTCGACATCTCGGTAGTCCTGGACCCGCACTTCGACGAGATCCTCGACACCCGCCTCGGCGGCCCGTTTGCGCGCCAGTTCCCACTGCGGAAGCGACAGGGTCACGCCGAGTGCCTCTACCCCACAGCGGGCGGCATGAATGATCATGCCGCCCCACCCGCACCCCACGTCGAGCATCCGCATCCCGGGCTTGAGCCCCAGCTTGCGGGCGACGAGGTCGTGTTTGGCATCCTGCGCGGCGTCGAGCCCGTCTCCTTCCGAGACGAAGCGGGCGCACGAGTAGGTCATACTGTCGCCGAGGACGAGGCGATAGAAGTCGTTCGACACGTCGTAGTGATGGGCGATCGCCGCCGCATCGCGCGATCGGGAGTGCAACACGCCACGGAGCCGGCACTCCTCCGGAGGAGGGGGAAGAGGACGGCCGATGATGCCAAGCCGGCGAGCGCCGCCCAGGGCCCGGAACAAGGTGGGCAAAGCGAGGCGCAGGTCGTCTGGTGCAGCGCGCACCAACAGGCGGAGGGCACCGTACGCGTCACCCTCCAGATCGATCTCCCCCGTAACGTAGGCGCGGCCGAATCCCAGTTCGTTCGGCGAGTACAAAATTCGCCGCATGGCGTCCGGAGAGCGCACGAGCACCCGGGCTGCCGATTCGGCGGGACCAATGGCGGAGCCATCCCAAAACGCGATCCGCAGCGGGAGTGGGTCTCCGAGGATGGCCGTGAAGAGCGGGGCCAGTAACGGTGCGGCTGTAGCGGTCACTTCCCCGAGGTCATCCAGACGGTCTTGATGTTGCAGAATTCCCGGATGCCGTGGGCGGAGAGTTCCCGCCCGTAGCCGGAGATCTTCACGCCGCCAAAGGGAAGCTCGGGGTACGACGTCGTCATCCCGTTCACGAACACACCGCCGGCTTCCAGGTCACGGATTGAGCGTTCCTGTTCGACAGGATCCTCCGTCCACACGTTGGAGCCAAGCCCGAACCCGGTGGCGTTGGCCAGGGCGATGGCCTCGTCGATGCCGGACACCCGGTGGATTTGGGCCACCGGGCCGAACACCTCTTCGTGGAACATGCGCATATCCGGCGTGACGTTGGAGACGACCGTGGGCGGGTAGTACCACCCCGGGCCATCCAGGCGGCGGCCGCCGCAGAGCACCGCCGCGCCCTTGTCAACGGCATCGGTCACCAACTCCTCGATGTCGACGCGTCCCTGCTCTGTCGCCAGGGGGCCGAGTTCGGTCTTCTCGTCCATGGGGTCGCCGATCCGAAGTCCGCTCATCAGCTCGACGAACTGTTCCTCGAAGTCGTCAGCCACCTGGTGATCCACGATGAAACGCTTGGCCGAGATGCAACTCTGGCCATTGTTCTGGCATCGGGACGTTGTTGCGGCGCGCGCCGCCTTCTCGAGGTTGGCGGAGGGCATGACGATGAAAGGATCGCTGCCCCCGAGCTCGAGCACGGTGGGCTTCACCTCGTCGCCGGCAATCGACGCCACCGCCTTACCGGCAGCTTCGCTGCCCGTGAGGGTGGCTGCCTTCACGCGGGGGTCCCGAAGGACGCGCTCCACCTGATCAGAGCCGATCAACAGCGTCAGGAACACGTCGTCCGGGAAGCCGGCTTGCCGGAAGAGATCCTCCAGGAACAGCGCCGACTGCGGCACGTTCGACGCATGCTTGAGGAGGCCCACGTTGCCGGCCATCAGGGCGGGGGCGGCGAACCGCATCGCCTGCCACAGGGGAAAGTTCCAGGGCATCACGGCGAGAACCGGCCCAAGGGGTTGGTAACGCGCAAAGGCCCGTTCGGCGCCGACTGCATTCGGGTCGGCCGGCTCGTCGGCCAGGAAGCTCTCGGCGTGGGTGGCGTAGAAACGGCAGGCCTTCGCGCACTTCTCGGCCTCAGCGCGAGCCGACACGATCGTCTTGCCCATTTCAGTGGTCATGGTCGTGGCCACTTCGTCCCGGCGGCGGTCAAGGCCGTCGGCGGCCGCCATCATCCAGGCGCGGCGCTGGGCGAAATCGGTCAGCCGATACGTCGTAAAGGCGGCCGAGGCGCGGCCGATCAGACCGTCGAGTTCCGATACGGTCAACGCGTCGAAGGTCTTGACCGTCTCGCCGTTTGTGGGGTTGATGGTGGCAATGGCCATGCGCCTCCTCCTCCAGGGTGGGCGGGACGAAGACGCAGCGTGCCACACACCGGTCAGGACCGCCTCACGCGGTTTTCGGATGGCCGGGACCGTGAACCATATGGTTTTGCCGCCCGGCCTGGGAACCACTCCCCAGGCCGTGGCGCAGGCGTCGAGCAGGCTCAGCCCCCCGCCCGCCTCCTTGTCGGACGTGGGCGGTTGTATTGCGGGCAGAAGAGGGTGGCTATCGGCCACTTCGATCCGCACGTCCGCACTGATGGTCATCCGAACCGTAAATTCGGTGCCTGCGTGGCGCACGACGTTCGTCGTCAGCTCGGAGATAACCAGGTCGGCAGGCCAACTCGACAAGCGGTGACCCTGAAGGACGTCGACGACGAAGTGTCTTGCCTCGCCGACGCTAACGGGGTGGCCGCGAAACTGCGCTCGAGGCGTTCCATAGCCTCCCGAACTTTCCCGAAATATCTGCACACGCGACTTTGCGATTTTCTGACCACCTACCGGTCGGAGAAGAAGCCAACCGAATGAGCGGACGTATACCTTCCTCGGGATGGCGCGGGAGGGTAGGGTCGGGATGTGAATTTTGGGCCCCTCGAACACGACATCCGGAGGGTCCCCGGTGTGCTGGCTCTCCAGTTCACGCCTTCCGACGTCTTCGTCCTGGTCGAGCCGTCCGCGGACGTCGCCCAAGTCACCGCCGCGGTCGAGGGACTCCTGGCTGTGGCTGCCGAGGCTCGGAGGGTGGCGGTGATCGGCGGAACTTCGGCGGCGGTGGTCTGGCCGCGCCGGCGGATCGCGTTCCTTGTGGGGGCGGCGGCGGCCTCGATCTTGACCGCCGGCGCGGCGGCGGCGGTGACCAGCGGTGTCTTCAATACCGGCGTGGCGGCGCGACCCTCCGCCCAATCGGTGGTTGGGCCGACGAAGACAACGCCAGTCACCAAACCTCCGGCCAGCACCACCGGCGAAGGCGGTGGGCACAAGGCGGTAACCCCGCCCGTCTCAACCGCTCCGGCCGTGCCGCCGGTCGTGCCGCCGCCCCAGATTGTCCGGATAGCACTTCCGTCTCCGCTCCCGGCGGCGGCCGCGGCGATGGTGCGGTACATCATCCTCCACCCGCCGGTCGTGCCCCCTCCGGTCGTGAAGCCCCCTCCGGTCGTGAAGCCCCCGCCGGTCGTGACCC
>CAXMLU010000897.1:0-9746 GCA_964194255.1 uncultured bacterium | reverse complement strand
CCCGCCATGAGGCCGATCCACGTCTTTCTCCGGGACTCACTCCGGAGCTCGGTGGCCGGGCAAGTACGCCTCGGATGCAATCGGCGGCCGGTCCTCGGAGCGCGGCCCGTCCGACCCGGAGGGGCAGACCGCGATGCGGGAGCGTCTCCAGCCGTTGGAACACAACGTCAACGGCACGATTGGTTCGCGAGGCGAAGAGCACCGTCTGGCCCTGGGCGAGCGAAGCGGCGATGGTATTGACGAGGACCTGGGATTTGCCGGTCCCGGGCGGTCCGGTCACGACCGTGAATGCCGAGACGAGCGCGCTTGTGACGGCCCGGTCCTGGGACAAGTTGGTGGGCAGGACGGCGGGCACGGGCCGGGCCAGAGGGGGCACCGGCGCCGGTGCGGCGCCCAGAAGGATCCCCAGCGGACCGCGGCGTAGATAGCCGGGAGAGGCGTGGGTCAGCGCGGTGAGGTCAGCCAGGACGGCGCGCGTGGCCGTTGCCCGTCCGGTCGTGAGCAGCATGGCAGTGTTGGCCACGCCCGGCTCTTCGGGCAGCGGCGCGAGGGCATCGGGATTCAGGCGTCCAAGGGGCACGCCTGCCTGCACCAGGAGCTCGATCACCTGGGCAAAGGAAGGTTCGGTGGCCGACGCAAACGCTTCCATGCACGCCAGCCGCGCCGTCTCCTCGAGCCCGGCGAGGGCTAACGCGGAGGGATTCATCTCGAGCGGCTGGTGGTCGGTCATGAACTGCAACGCGCCCGCCGCATCGAGACGGACTTCACACTCCCGCACGATCAGCGCGGCGACATGTCCGTCCCCCTTGATTCGGCGCGCTCGGCCCACCACCAGCGGGTAGCCCACGGAGATGGCGGGCCTGTCAGACGACGTCATCTGCGTCCGGATCCAGCGCTCGGCCGGCATGAGACCCGAGCTCAATGGGTGCACACCGGAAGGTCGCGTCACGACCGGCTCGGCCCCGCCGGTGAGCAGGGCGATGGCCGGGTTCGTGGGAGAGGAGGTCAGGTCATGTCGGCCTTCGGCCGCCACGCAGTCGCGGTAGTACCGGAGAAGCCTTTGCTCACGGGACAGCGGGCGGGACACAACCTGGCCTCCGGGGAATGGGGACGGGGAGGCGGTCGGCGGTCCGCAAGCGCTGGCCGGCTGGGATCGTACTGCTTGACTGTGCCCGCCCCTTGACTGTGCCCGCCCCCCGCTGCCTACTGTAGTAGTCAGAATGACTACTACAACGGCGCTGCACACGGATCAGTACGAGCTCACCATGCTCCAGGCCGCACTGCGATCCGGCGCCGCCGATCGAAGGGTCGTGTTCGAGGTGTTCACCCGCCGGCTGCCAAACGGCCGCCGCTATGGGGTGTTCGGTGGCCTAGGCCGGTTGGTGACCGCGATTGAAGACTTCAGATTCGGCGACGCTGAACTGGCCTGGCTGGCGGGGGCCGGCGTGGTCGATCAAGACACGCGGCAATGGCTCAGCTCCTACCGTTTCACCGGCTCGATCGATGGCTACGCCGAGGGTGAGCTTTACTTTGCCGGCAGCCCGGTCCTCACCGTGGACGCCAGTTTCGGCGAGGCCATCGTGCTCGAGACGCTGGTCCTGTCGATACTCAACTTCGACTCCGCGGTCGCCGCCGCCGCCCTGCGTATGGTCGACGCCGCCGCCGGGCGACCGATCATCGAGATGGGATCGCGCCGCACCGATGACCGAGCCGCGGTCGCGGCGGCTCGCGTGGCGTGGCTGGCCGGCTTTTCTGCAACCTCCAACCTCGAGGCGGGTCGAACGTACGGTGCTCCAACTGCGGGGACGGCCGCCCACGCCTTCGTGCTTGCGTATCCCGATGAGGTGGCCGCCTTTACGGCGCAGCTCGAGGCCCAGGGGACAGAGACCACCGTGCTGGTGGACACCTACGACCTCGACCGAGGCATCGAGACGGCGATCGACGTAGGCGGCCCGCAACTGGGTGCCATACGCATCGACTCGGGTGAGCTCGCGGAGGAGGCTGTTCGGGCTCGAGCACTTCTGGACTCGATGGGGGCTACTGGGACGCGCGTGGTGGTTACCGGCGATCTCGACGAGTACAGCATCGCCGCGCTGGCCAGCGCTCCGGTCGACGTGTATGGCGCCGGCACCAGCGTGGTCACAGGATCGGGTGCGCCGACGGCCGGCTTTGTCTACAAACTCGTGGCCCGGGGCGAACGCAACGACCCGTCCTCACCTCTTGAGCCAGTCGCGAAGCGTTCGCCCGGGAAAGCGTCAAAGGGCGGTCGCAAGTGGGCCTGGCGGTTGTTGGATGCGAACGGCCAGCTCGCCGGCGAGCTGATCCGGACCGATCCACGACCTCCCCAGGCGCGCTACCGCCCGCTGCAGGTGCCGGTGTGGCGGCAGGCAGAGGCGGTCTACCGGCCGACGAATGAAGAGGTGAAGGATTGCTTCCGCGCGGCGCTGGCCGAGCTTCCGGCCGAGGTGCGTGGTCCCCAAGCCGGCCCGCCAGCGGTGAACACCATTGAAGAGGAGGATTGAGATGACCGTTGCTGGACAGCGGGCCCTCCTTATCGTCGACGTCCAACGCGACTTCTGTGAAGGAGGAAGCCTGGCTGTGCTCGGCGGGGCAGAGACGGCCCGGCGCATCACTACGTGGATGTTGGATCATGGCGCCAAGTACGCCGCCGTAGCCGCCACCCGCGATCACCACGAGGATCCGGGTTCACATTTCTCGGCCGACCCCGACTACGTCGACACCTGGCCTGTTCATTGTGTGGCCGGAACGCTCGGCGCTGAGTTTCATCCTCAGCTCGATACGGCCCCCATCGGTGCCATCTTCGACAAGGGCGCCTATGCCGCCGCGTACTCAGGTTTCGAGGGTGTCGATGCGACCGGCCGCGGCCTGGCTGAGTGGCTCCACGCCCAGGGCATCAGCAGCGTCGACGTGGTGGGGATCGCCACCGACTACTGCGTGCTGGCCACCGCCCTTGACGCGGTTCGGTCCGGATTCGCGACTCGTGTGATCACCGCGCTGACCGCAGGCGTCGCGTCGGAGACGAGCGAGGCGGCGGTCCGGACCATGGCCGAGGCCGGGGTGGAGGTGGTCTGACCCGTGGCGGATGAGATTGGCGTCACGGTCGAGGTCGTCCTCCTGACCATCCAGGAGGGCGAACTGTCGGTGCTGCTCGTCGATCCGCCCGGGTCTGCCGCTCGGGCCGTGTCTCCCGCTCAGGGGGCCGCTCGGGCCCTGCTCGGTGGTCATGTCGGCCGGGACGAGGGGGTCGACGCCGCGGCCCGGCGGGTCCTGGCCGAGGCGGCGGGGACGGTGGAACTTCCCTGCGGCACACACCTCGAACAGTTGCGGACCTACGGCGACCCCAAGCGCAGCCCCGGCGCGCGGTTGGTATCGGTGGCGTACGTGGCCATGGTTCCCGAGCTGCTCGCACCTGAGACGGCCATTTACTGGCCGGCCACCAGGCCACCCCCGCTGATCCTCGACCATCTCTGGATCCTGGCCGACGCCGTGGAGCGGGCCCGCGCCAAATTGGAATACTCCCCGCTGGCCACCGCCTTCTGCCGAGAGCCCTTCACGCTCGCCGATCTACGTCGGATTTACGAGGCGGTTTGGGGGGTGCCACTCGACGTGCCCAACTTCCGGCGCAAGGTACTTTCCACGCCCGGACTGGTCGAGCCGGTCGGACGCACCGCGGCACCCCCCGGTGGTGGCCGGCCTGGCGCCTTGTATCGCCGGGGCTCGGCCGCGTCGCTGCACCCGGCCATGCTGCGGCTGGGCAACCTGGCGCGTGCGAACTGAACCGGTGCTCGTCGCCGGCGTAGACGGTTGCAGACATGGATGGGTCATAGCGGTTTCACCGCTGGATCTGTCGACGGTCGACGTCCGCGTGGTAGATGCCTTCGCCGGGATCGTCGACCTGGTGGCGGACGGCACGCTGGCCGCGGTCGCCATCGACATGCCGATCGGTTTGCCCGACGACCGACCCCGATCCTGCGACGCGCAGGCTCGTCGCCTCATCGGTCCTCGTCGAAGTTCCGTCTTTCCGGCGCCGATGCGATCCGTCCTCGACGCCGCCGACTATGACGAGGCGTGTGCGATGAGCCGTTCGGCGTGCGGTGTGGCCCTGTCCCGCCAGGGTTGGGGACTGGTCGCCAGGGTGGCCGAAGTGGACGCGGCGATGACTCCGGCGTTGCAAGCGACCATCGTGGAGGCCCATCCGGAGGGGACCTTCACCGAGCTGATGGGGCGGCCTCCTCGCCATCCGAAACGGACCGCGGCGGGCCGGGCGGAAAGGACAGCGGCCCTTGCCGGCGTGTTCGCGGCCCCATTCGGCGCGCCGAGGATGAGAGGCGCAGCGGACGACGATGTTCTCGACGCCGTCGCGCTGGTGTGGACGGCGGCCCGGCTGGCTCGCGGTGAGGCGCTCCGCCTCGGCGACGGGACCGTGGATTCCAAAGGCTTGCGGATGGAGATCGTCCGCTAATAGGGATCGACCGCCGCGTTGATGGCTCACAGTCCCCAGAACGGGCCCTCGAGTCCGACGGAGCGCAGGTAGTCCTGAGCCGCGGCCGGCTCGCGGCGGACGTAGCCACGCGATAACCGGCCGGCGTACCACCCCTCGGCAAGGCGCCAGAGGGTGGCGAGGTCCATGGCGTAATCGTGCTCGTTGCCGGTCTTGGTGAGCCATGCGTCAACGCAGGCCTTTGAGCAGAACAGGCGTTGGTGGCTGCACGTGTGCACAACGTCGTCCCACATGTGATCGACGGGTACGAGGAAATGGGCCACTTGCTCGCCAGCTGGAGGCGCCGACCGGTCGACGACCCACGCGTGCGGCGCTCCACACGCCGGGCATTGCGTGGCCACCAGCACCGAGGGCTCGTCGGTGAGCAGGTGGGCCAGGGCGAAGGAGTCCCATGCGCACCCGCCCCACCACAGGGTCGAGCGGCCCATGACGGAGAAACCGAGGTTCACAGCCGAGAACGGATGGGCCATGTTGATCGACCCGTCGGCCCCAAGGACGAGGTGGCGCGCCCGGGCGAGCGAGCTGAGCCCGGCGATGACATCGTGTTGCGCCCGTCCCAGGTTCGCGGCGAGCGCGGCGGCGGTCTGAGCCCGCCCGGTCGACGCAAAGTGCCGGTAGACCTCGAGGCGGAGGTCCTCAACATCCATCAGGCGTAGGTGCGTACGAGGGCGAGAACGTCCTCGGCATCCGGCCCCTCGCCGTGGAGCGACGTTGCTGCCGGGTCGACGCGCCGCGCAGCCACGGCGCAGAGTTCGGTTGCTGGCCCGGTGACGACTGTGACCGCTCGCTCCTCGGGAATGAAGTCCCACGCCTCGCGGCCGGGCGACACCAAGCGGAACGCGACCGGCCCGATCATCGTTCGACCCGCGGAGGCAAAGGCATATGGCAGCGTGCGCCAAGCCAGCCTGGCGATCGGCTGGAGGCGGTCGGTGGGCTGTAGCTCGACAGCAAGGGCGCCAGCGACATCTCCTGTGTGGATCCATGTCTCGGCCAGTCGGGTGGTCGCCAGTGTTCGGGCCGACAGGTCACCGGCCACCCATTGGACCCGGGTGGACAGGTCCATGCCGTTGAGCACATCGAGCAGCCGAGCCGCGCCCGACGACCACCGCGCCAGGAGCTCGGCCGGCGACACCCCGCGCTCGCGCTCGACCATGCGCGCTGCGCCCTCGTCGACCGAGGCGGCCGGCCCGACTCCTTCCGTCAGCTCAGCGATCACCTCGGCGAAGCGGCCAGTGGCACTGCCGATGGCCATCTCGTCCGTCTGCGCCAAGTGCAGCAGTACGTCGGCAACGTCCCATCCGTCGCAGCGGGTCGCCGCGTGAAAGCCGGCATCCGAGAGGTCGTCGATCAAGTCGGACAGCTCATTCTGCTGAGCCGCCAGCGCCGCAACAACGACATCCACGGTCGAAAGCCTAGGCTCCTAATCGCCGATGTCCCACTGGCGAATGACTGCGTCCAGCAGTCTGTCGGACCCCAGGGCGCCGACCGGTCGATTCGTCGGACTTTCGGAGGGGACAAAACGCGTTCTTCGCTGTGAGTGCCAGAAGAAGAAATGGACGGTTTGTCGGCCCGTTGTCGGCCCGTTGTCAGCCCGTTGTCAGCCCGTAGGCGGCGCTAACGGTGGCGGTGCTAACGCACTGGCCCAGCGATGACGGTGGCGCAGACCCGAAAACCGAGGAGGTCGTTGCGGGAGTTCGGAGGGTTGCGCACGCGACACGCGGCCCGCACCCCATCGTCCGAGTCGTCCCACGCGCCGCCGCGCACCACTCGGCGGACAACGTCTGCCGCGCCCGTGTCGTCGTGTGCGGCGGCGCGCTCTGTATAGGGATACGGGAACTCAGGCGTCTTCACGTCCGAACCCCATAAGCTCCGCGTCCACTCCAAGACATTGCCGACCATGTCTGCGCACCCCGTCGGGCTGTCACCCTGTGGGCTGTAACGCTCCACCGGTGTGGTGTCTCCTACGTTCAGATCGAAGTTGCACAGTTCGGCGGTGGGGGCGCCGTCGCCCCACGGGTAGATGCGTCCGTCGGTGCCACGGGCCGCCCGCTCCCACTCCGCTTCGCTCGGCAGATACACGCTCCGCTGCGTCACTTCGGTCGCCCACCCACAAAACGCCAGCGCGTCGTACCAACTCACGAGCGTCACCGGATGAGCACGCCGACCTTGCACAGAGCTCCCCCGGCCGAGCGGCGCCTGCCAGTGCGCGCCTTTGGTCTCTTTCCAATCACCTCCCGTCCGATCACCCCGCACCAGGTTCCAGCCGTGGCCGTGTTGCTCAGCGGTGGTCAGGTAACCGGTCGCCTCCACGAACGCGGCGAACTGGGCCACGGTCACGGGCGTCCGCGCGATGAGATGTTCAGGCACACCGGCCTGGTGCTGAGGCATCTCCCAGACATCGGCTCTCGCGTCCGCAGCCGGGTCACTCCCCATCAGGAACTCCCCGGCGGGTACGCGCACCATCTCCACAGGCACATGGGGTGCGAGGGACAGCGCCAAGACGGTAGGGACCATGCCGGACCGATCGCCTAGCCGGAATGCTCGGACAGCAGGACGCCGCGGGCCACCAGCCCGTCTACTTCGTCGCCGCCGAGCTCAAGCCAGTCGGCGAGGACGGCCGCATTGTCGGCCCCGCGCGTGCCGGCGGGACCGCGCACACCGCTGCGAGCCTCCGAGAAGCGGTAGGGGGACTGGACCACACGGCGCCGCCCGCCGTGGTCGTCGTCAACCTCGGCGACGATGCCCCGGGCCGCGACCGATGGCGAGGTAAACGCACTTTCCGTGCTGCGAACCTCGGCCCAGGCCAGGTTGGCTTCCTCGAGGGCGGCGGTGACCGCGGGCCGATCGGAGAACTCGAGCAGCCAGCGTCGCACCGCGTGGCGGCGGCTGTGGATCTTGGTTTCGAGGTCGGCTCCCTTCGGGCTGGGATCGGCCAGTCGGTGCACGCGTGACAGCTCGAACCAGGTGTTACGGAACTCGCCGGCGATCAACAGCGGCCCACCCGGGGCTTCCCAGACCTCGCCGCCCAGCCGTCGGATGGGGTAGCCGTCGATGCCGTGGCTGGCGTAGTCGTCGGTGGCCAGCATGGCGTCGAGCATGCCGAGATCGATGTGCTGGCCCCGCCCGGTCTGATCGCGCAGCCGGAGGGCGGCCAGGACGGCGATCAACCCGTGCAGGCCGGCGTTGGTGTCGGCGATCGACAGTACGGGGTCGGTCGGCCAGGCCGCGTCGAATTCCGCCTGGCGGGCAATCAGACCGGACTCGGCGTGGACGACCGGGGCGTAGGCCTGCCGATCGGCATCGGGACCGTTCTGGCCGAACCCCGAAATGGAGAGCATCACGAGCCCGGGGTTCAGCGCCGCCAGCGTGGCGTAGTCCAGCCCGAAGCGGTGCATGACGCCAGGCCGATAGTTCTCAATCAGCACGTCGGTGACGGTGACCAGCCGGCGGACCAGTTCGGGTCCGTCGGACGCCTTCAGGTCGATGCACATGTTGCGCTTGCCGGCATTCTGCTGGAAGAACCACCCGGACACACCGTGTCGGACCTCGCCCCAACGGCGGGTGAGATCTCCGTCGGGAGGCTCAACCTTGACGACGTCTGCGCCGAGATCGCACATCATCCTGCCGGCGATCGGCCCTGACACCACCCGGGCGAATTCGAGAACACGCAACCCGGCGAGGGGGTACGGCGGCACGCCAGATGTTTAGTCGAGCGGGGTAGTGGTGACCTCGTAGCCCCGTTCGGCCCATTCCTTGGCCGCGTCAGGGGCGTCATTGCCCGTGAAGATCACCACGACGTGGCCAGCAGGGTCCCGAACGACGTAGGACACCTCCATCTTCGTGCGCGAGTTCACGGTGTGTTCCTTCTCCCCAGGTGGCTTGAGATACCTATCGGCGGGGACAAGCGCCGGATAAACAAAAAGAGGCCGAATACCCGGACGTCAGTTGCGGTTCGGCTCCCACCGGAAGCGGCGCAGCGAAACCGCCACTCCGATCACGCCCCAGATCAGCATGATGACCAGATCGGTGGCCTTCACCCCGGTTCCGGACGTGAATGGGTCGAAGATGGCGACCATCTGTTTGATGAGGTGCCGGACGGGGAACACCGCCGCGATCTTCCCGAGCGCGGAGGTGTCAGACACCTGGCCGAACGTGCCCGATATGAACAGCAAAGGCAAGAGCAGGAAGTTGATGATGGCCGGGGCGGCGTCCTCATTGGGAACGAACGTGGAGACGGCGATTCCGAGCGCACTGAAGCAGAAGCCGGCCGTGGCCACGGTCACGACCAGTCCGAGGTAGCGGTTGGGGACCGTGACCCCGTAGGCGACGACGCCGAGGGCGATGGTCAAGGTGGCGAGGATGACGGCCACAACGATGACGTTGGCGACGATGCCCGACAGGTACACGACGGGCGGCAACGGCGTGCCCCGGGTGCGCTTGAGGATCCCGTTCTCCCGTCGAACACAGATGGTGAACGCCAGGTTGGTGTACGAGGCAGAGATGAGACCGAAGGCGACGATAGCCGGCACGTAGTACTGGGCGAACTTCACCGTGCCGCCGGGCAGATGGATGGTGTAGTTGCCGTTGAGGGCCTCGAAGATGACCAGGAGAGCAGAGGAAACGCAAACGTGAAACTGGCCGCGGCGGGATTGCGCCAGTACATCTTCTGCTCCCACTTCACCTGCCGAGCGACGGCGACGGGCCCAGCCATCACGCCTCTGGGTTCGTCTCGTACGGGCCGATCAGAGCCAGATAGATGTCCTCGAGGGACGGCCGGGTCACGGTGAGCCCCTCGAGCTCGAAGCCACGCTCGAGTGACCAACCAGTAAGCACATGGAGGACCCGCGTCGGTTCCGGGGTGGTGATCTCCACTGCCTCATCCGAAGTGGTCGAGGCAGGGACAGGCAGATCCGACAGCGCCACGCCGGGCGGGAGGAAGAAACGGATCTGGGCGTCCGCGTCGGCGCGCCCGCCGATCGATTCGGGCGGTCCCTCGGCGACAATCTTGCCGGCGGCGATGACGACCACCCGGTCAGCCAGCTCCTGGGCCTCGTCCATGTAGTGGGTCGTGAGCAGGATGGTCTTGCCGAGGCTGGTCAGGTTTCGCACGATCTCCCACGACTGACGCCGCGCCGACGGGTCGAAGCCGGTGGTCGGCTCGTCCAGGAAGAGCAGCTCGGGGTCCCCGATCAGCCCCAGGGCCAGATCCAGCCGGCGCTGCTGG
>CAXMLU010000896.1:0-4250 GCA_964194255.1 uncultured bacterium | reverse complement strand
CCGAGACCGATGAACTCGGGATCGGCTTGGGCCTCCACCCACGCCCGCCCGAGTCGCTCGACGGCCGCGTCATTGGACCGCTGGCCGGGGTCGAGCTCCCAGAACAGCAACTCCAGGGCGCGGTGGACGAGCGTCCCCTTGGCCGCCCACGGCGACGGCGGTTCCGGGAGATGGTCGATGGCCGACAGCCGGAACGCCAACGCGCAGTCCTTGAAGGACGACACTTTGGAGGGAGAAAGGCCGGTCGGCAGCGGAAAGCTCACGTCCCCAGGCTAACGGGAGCGTGTGACATCAACGGGGAGGGGGAGCGGGGAGGCCCGTGCTCACCCGGCAGCTTCATCCGGGCATGAAGGCCACGCGGATCCGCTCGGCGACGAGGGCCGGGTCCTCGAGGGGGCCGAGGTGGGTGAGCCCGGCAAGTACCTCGGTGCGGGCTCGGGGCAGCGGTGCCCCCAAGCGCCGTTGTGTCGCCGGATCGAACGGCTCCCCGGACAGAGATCCGCACGCCAACGTGACCGGGCAATGCACCCGGTGGAGGTTCTCGAACGCATCGTGGCTCATGCCCATCGAATACACACGCGCCTCATCTTCGGACCGGCACTTCAGACGGACCGTACCGTCGGGTTGGTCCTCGAAGCCGTGGTCGACATACGCCCACATGGCCTCGGGCCGGCACCGGGCGAACATGGCCTTGGCCGAATAATTCTCGAACGCTTCCTGCTTCGAGTCGAACACCTCCCGGCGCCGGCGGGCACCCTCGATGATGGGCGCCTCCACGGGTGCCGGTCCGAGCGGGACGTCGGCCGTCGGGATCACCGGCTCGTAGCAGTAGAGGGAACCGAAGGTGCCCGGGCGGCGTTGCTCGGCCAGGAGCAGCAACGCTCCTCCACACGAATGGCCGACCGCCAGTGGACGACGGAGCGACAAGCCGTCGACCACGGCCAGCACGTCCGTGGCGAATCCTCTCCAGTCGTAGTCGTCACCCGGCGCTTTCCCCGAATCGCCATGGCCGCGCTCATCGAAGGCGATACAGCGGAAGTCATCCGTGAGCCGCTCGATGACGGGCTGCCAGACCAGGCCGTGGAATCCGGTGGCGTGGGCGAGGATCAGATCGGGACCGTCGCCACCAAAGTCGTAGCTCGCGATGGTCACGCCGTTGGGCGTGACAAAACGGTCGCGCTTCACGTGCCGACCCTACCGGTCCCTCGTTGGCTACGGTGACGGCATGGACGCCGAGACAGCCGTCGAGGCCGCCAATCGTGCGTTCTATGAGGCGTTCGAAGCCAAGGATATCGACGCCATGTCGGATCTCTGGGAGCACGCGGAGCGTGTGGCCTGCACCCATCCGGGGTGGGCCACCCTGCGAGGGTGGGGCCGGGTCTCGGCGTCGTTCTTCGCCCTATTTCAGGGTCAACCCCTCCAGTTCGTGCTGACCGAGCAACGGGTAACGGTGGTGGGCGACGTGGCCTGGGTGTCGGTGGATGAGAACCTGCTCGGCGTCCAGGGCGGGGCGACCGTCGCCGCGTTGAACCTGTTCTGCCGCGACCCGTTCGAGGGAACCTGGCGGCTCGTTTGCCATCACGGATCGGTTGTCAGCATGTCGACCTCGGAGGGTGAAACCAGCTGATCACTCGTCCTCGTCCAAGAGACCAAGCACGTACGCCCGATACGGCGAGGGCGGCATTGCCGCGGCGGCCGCTTCGAGACCTTCGGCATCGATGAAACCCTGACGGAAGGCCACCTCCTCGAGACAGGCGATCTTGAGTCCCTGGCGACGCTCGATGGTGGCGATGAAGTTGGCTGACTCGAGCAAGCTCTCGTGCGTCCCGCTGTCCAGCCAGGCCACGCCGCGCCCGAGCCTGACCGCCCGCAGCGTGCCTCGCTCGAGATACGCCAGGTTGAGGTCGGTAATCTCCAGCTCTCCCCGTGGCGACGGCTTCAGCTCCTGGACGATGCCAACCGCGTCACGGTCGTACACATAGACGCCGGGAACGGCCAGATTAGATCGCGGGTGGGCGGGCTTCTCTTCGAGGCTCGCCACCCGGCCGTCTGGGCCGAACTCGACGATGCCGTAGCGCTCGGGGTCCTGCACGGGGTAGCCGAAGATCACGGCTCCCGTCCGGAACTCAGCGAGGATCTCGTCGAATCCGATGCGGCCGTAGAAGATGTTGTCCCCGAGGACGAGTGTCACCGCGTCGCCGCCGATGAAGTCTTCCCCGATGAGCAGCGCGTCGGCGATGCCGCGGGGCGCGGTTTGCACCGCGTAGGTGATGGACACCCCCCACTGGGAGCCGTCGCCGAGCAACGCCTCGAACCGGGGCACGTCGTGTGGCGTCGATATGAGCAGGATCTCCCGAAGCCCGGCCAGCATGAGCGTGGACAGCGGGTAATAGACCATGGGCTTGTCGTAGACCGGCTGGAGTTGCTTGCTGGCCACCAGGGTGAGCGGATGCAGGCGCGTGCCCGCGCCGCCGGCCAGAACGATCCCTTTCACGGGGCAGACGCTATCGGGGCGCTGCCGAGCCGACCGGCGAACTCGAGGGCGTTGGTGACGGCGTCGTCGCGCCAGCAGTTCGCCCACAACAGATGCACGTCGGTCGCCGACGCGGCCAGTTCACCGACCGGTCCCACCCATTCGGCCAGCTCCGCCGCGGAGTAGCGGTAGGGCCACGGCCAGACGCCGGTCTCCTCCCTGTTTCCGTCATCGTCCTCCGTCGGGTGATGATGGCCGCGGCCGTGGAAGCGGACCACGGCCAGTTCGCTGGTGGCGGCGACAACGGGGGGCCGCTCCCATTCCGGGGGCACGTCGCTGCAGACAAAGGCCAGGCCATGTTCCTCGAGCCAGCCAAGGGTGGTCTCGCACGTGTCGCCTGCCAGCCATTTCGGGCTGCGGAGGTCGACGGCCACTCGATAGGGCGCCAACCGCTCGGCGGCCGCGGCCAGCTCCTCCCTTGCCTCGTCCTTGGGGCTAAACCACGTCGGGTACTGGAGGATGATCGCTCCGAGCCGGCCCGCCTCATGCAGAGGAGCCAGCGCGTGTCGGAAGCGTTCCCAGCACTCGGCCATGGCGTCGCCGCTTAGGTGCGGAGGGTAGAGCCGGCGCCGGTCTCTGGTCTCGGGCCGCACTTCGTCTTGCAGGTCTTCCCACAGTGAGTTGGGGAAGGTGGGGTTGCCGGACAAGAGCGACCAACCGCGCACATCCATGGTGAACCCGGCCGGCGTGCGCTCCGCCCACTGCCGGGCCAGGTCGGGGGTCGGAGGAAAGTAGTAGGTGCTGGTGACTTCCACCAGCGGGAAGCGACTGGCGTAGAAGGCGAGCCGCTCGGCCGCCTTCATGGTCAGGCGGGGATAAAACTGACCTTCTCGCACCAGGCTACGGTCGGCCCACGAGCAGGTCCCGTACCGCACCTCGCCCCCGCCGAGGCGTATCGGTTCGGCTACCGGCAAGGGGTGCATCGCGATCGAGCGTAGGCGGGGTAGAACCTGTTCCGTGCCGCCCGACCTGAGCCGATGGGGGATCGAGTCCGGCTACCGCGCGACATCCGGCGAGTGGCGGGACGCGCCTCTCTCGACGCTCGAGGCCATCGTCGCGGCGATGGGTGTCGACGGCAACGAACCGCCACCGGCCCCGATCCTGGTGGTCCGACCCGGGGCCGAACTTCGCGATCTTCCCGGCCGACGGCGGCTCAGGCTGGAGGACGGCAGCGAGCTCTTCGTCTCCGGCCAACTTCCCGCTGATGTGCCGTTCGGGTACCACTGGCTCGAGGCTGACGACAACGAGCTCGAGCTGGTGGTCAGCCCCGGGCGCTGCCACCTTCCGGCCGATCTGCGGACCTGGGGATGGGCGGTGCAGCTCTACGCGTTAAGGTCGCGGCGGAGCTGGGGAATGGGCGATCTCGCTGACTTGGGGCGGCTGGTGGCGTGGTCAGGGGAGAAGGGCGCCGGGATGGTCCTGGTCAACCCGCTCCACGCGCCGCTGCCGGGTTTCCCTCAAGAGCCCAGCCCGTACTTCGCCAGCAGCCGCGGCTTTCGCAGCCCGCTTTATCTTTGCGTGGAGGACGTCCCGGGGGCCGCGGAGTTGCCGGCGCTCGCCGAGTTGGCGGCGTCGGGCCGAGCGCTGAACGCCGACGATCGCATCGATCGTGACGCCATCTGGCGGCTCAAGCGGGCCGCCCTGGAGGATCTCTGGCGGCGCTTCGAGGCGCGCGGCGGCGACAGGGCGTTTGACCGCTTCTGCGCGGAGCAAGGCC
>CAXMLU010000895.1:0-7955 GCA_964194255.1 uncultured bacterium | reverse complement strand
CATGGAACTCGATATCAACACTCACTTCGTCAATTACTTCACCTATTCGGCCGCGCCAGCCACCGATCTGGACGCGACCATCGGCTCGAAGCTCGTCAATGACATGACCCACGACCCCGGCCGCTATTTTCGCATCGATCAGCGGGACTTCATCGCTCTCTTCGCCGCCTGAAACGCGGCGGCCGGGCGCCCGTGAACGGAGCCGGCGATGCTCAGCTCGCTGCCAGTTTCTGGAGGCGGGTGGCGGCCTCGTCGATGATCTCGAGGCGCTTGCAGAAGGCGAAGCGCACGAGGGACCGGCCGGCCTCAGCGTCGTCGTAGAACACGGCGTTCGGGATGGCCACCACGCCGCACCGGTCGGGCAAGGAGCGGCAGAAGGCCACGCCGTCGGTCTCGCCGAGCGGGCGGATGTCTACTGTCACGAAATAGGTGCCGGCCGGCTCGTAGACGGTGAGACCAGCCGCGGCCAGACCAGCGCACAGCCGGTCTCGTTTGGCCCGCAGATCCTCCATCAGCGACGAGAAGTAGGTGTCGGGCAGGGCCAGGCCGACGGCGATGGCTGGCTGAAAGGGTGCGCCGTTGACATACGTGAGGAACTGCTTGACCGTGCGTACTGCGGCGATGAGCTCGGGCCGGCCGCATGCCCAGCCGATCTTCCAGCCCGTGTACGAGAACGTCTTGCCTCCGGAGGACACGGCGATGGTTCGCTCCCGCATCCCTGGCAACGTCGCCAGCGGTAGGTGATCGCCGGCAAAGACGATGTGTTCGTAGACCTCGTCCGTCAGCGCCACCAGGTCATGGCGAACGCAGACGTCTGCGATGGTATGCAACTCCGCGGCGCTGAAGACCTTCCCGGTCGGATTGTGCGGCGAGTTGAGGAGCAGCACCCGGGTCCGAGGGGTGACGGCCTTCTCCAGCGCACCCAGATCGAACCCGTAGTCGGGCGAACGCAGGGTGATCACTCTCCGGCGGGCGCCGGCCAGCGCGATGCACGCGGCGTAGGAGTCGTAGTACGGCTCGAAAGTGATGACTTCGTCGCCGGCCTCGCATAGCGCCAGGATGGCCGCGGCGATCGCCTCGGTGGCCCCCGCCGTGACCAGCACCTCACCCTCTGGGTCGTAGTGCAACCCATAGAACCGCCGTTGGTGTTCAGCGATGGCCTGGCGCAGTTCGAGGATCCCGGCTCCAGGCGGATATTGGTTACGGCCCGCCCTGATGGCCTCGATGGCCGCTTCGCTGACCAGCGAGGGCCCGTCAGTGTCGGGAAAGCCCTGGCCCAGGTTGATGGCGCCGGAGCGCGCCGCCAGCTCGGACATTTCGGCGAAGATGGTGGTGCCGAACGCCCGCATCCGGGCGGCGAGATAGCCATGTCGGGCGGGCATCGTCAGAGGATAGGACGAGACAGCGGTCGGTCGCCGCCGTCCTCAGGCAACGTTGATCCGGTGTGAGCCGCCTGTCGTCACCCGAATGGGGGATCCGGTGTCGTCCGAAATGACGACGCCGGGTCATCGAAGGCCTGCACCCGATCGCCCTGACGGGTGACGACTTCGGCAGACAGCACTGTCACCATCGCCGTTGTGAACGCCCCACCCCACGCGGGGCCGCGCCATGCGGCGGTACTGGCCGCCGGGGTGCTTGCACTCGCGCTGCTCCCTGGGTGCGGACGACGCGGGGGCGGCGCCTCGGGCAGCCACCCTCCGGTGTTCCAACCGCCGGGACCCTTTTACCAGCCTCCCGATCCGCTGCCACCCGGAGCCCCGGGCCGGATGATCCGTGACGAACAGATCATCGCACCGACCGGGTACCAGGCTTGGCGGATCCTCTACCACTCCCGCACGCCCGCCGGAGCCGACATCGCCGTCTTCGGGCTCGTGAGCACCACCGACAACCCACCCCCGGCCGGTGGGAGGCCCGTAGTGGCCTACGTCCACGGGACCAGAGGGCTGGCCCGGCTATGCGCACCCTCCAACGTGACCCAACCGCTCGAAGCCCCGCAAACATTCGCGCCCCTCCTACGAGCCGGCCTAGCCATCGTTGCGACCGAGTACCCCGGCCTCGGCGCCCCTGGCGGCCACCCCTACCTGGTCGGCCCGAGCGAAGCCCGCTCGGTGCTCGACGCCGTGCGCGCCGCCCAACAACTCCCTGGGCTCGGCCTGGGCCACAACGTGGTCGTCTTCGGCGACACCGAAGGCGGACACGCCGCCCTGTTCGCCGGCCAGATCGCCTCTGCGTACACCCCCTGATCTGCACCTGCTCGGCGTCGCCGCCGAGGACCCCCCCACCGATCTCGTCGCCCTCGAGCAACATGCCGCCACGACCCCGTTCGCGGTCGAATTCCTCCTCGAAGCTGCTAGGCCGGCATCGCCTGGGCGCCCCGCACGAGACGGCCCGGAGTCTCGCCGGTCGACTCGCCCCCCGTCGCCACCTCGACCCCGCTTACGAAGGTATGCAGGTAGCCGAATGACGGCTGCACGAAGCGCTTTCCGCCGGCCGGAAGATCGAACACCAGGCGCGGCTTGGCCATGCCCAGGTGGTCAAAGTCGATCACGTTGAGGTCGGCCTTGAAGCCCGGCGCCACGATGCCGCGGTCAAGCAGCCCGACCGCCTCGGCCGTCGCTCGGCACTGGCGCGACACGATCCACTCGGGCGTGAAGCGGGTCCCGTTGGCCCGGTCCCGAGCCCAGTACGAGAGCAAAGTCGTGGGGAAGCTGGCGTCGCAGATCGTGCCGACGTGGGCGCCGCCGTCGCTCAGGCCTGGGACGGCGTTGGGATCAGAGAGCAGCTCGGCGGCGGCGTCGAGGTTGCCATCGAAGTAGTTGAGGATAGGCCAGTACAGCAGCGCTTTCCCACCGTCGCCGAGCAGGCACTCGAAGAACAGTTCCTCGGCCGGCGTGCCGGCACGCGCCGCCCGGGCGGCGATGCTGTCCTCCGGCGCGGGCTCGTAGTCGGGAGGATCGCCGAGTTCAAAAACGCGCTCGAGGATGCCGACGCCACGGGTCAACTCGCCCAGGATCTTCGTGCGTAGAGCAGCGTCCGACAGCGTGGTGACCAGTTCGGGGAGGGTCAGCCTGTCCAGGGCTCGATAGGTTTCCGAACCCCGCAGCGGATTCACTGAGCACTGAAGGCCAATGAGCACGCCGATGCCCCGGGCCGGGACTTGGGCCCGCATCTGGAGCCCCTCGTCGTTTGCGGCGGCGATGGCGGCGAGGACGTGGCGATGGCCGACCCCGGTGCGGCCCTGCGAGAGTGACACCGACAACGGGCGGCGCGATACCCGCATCATCTCGAGCAGCGTTTCCATCTCGGTGTCGAAGTCGGGGAAGTCCGAAACCACCTGCAGTACACCGGCGCCGACCTCTCCGAGAGCGCGGGCGATGCCTACAAGCTCCTCCCGGGCGGCCGTCAAGGTGGGCGTCGGCTCGCCCCGGCTGGTGCGGTGGTTGAGCGTGCGCGACGTCGTGAATCCGAAGGCGCCCGCGCGCACTCCCTCAGCGGCGAGGCGGCCCATCTCGGCGATTTCGTCGGGTGTCGCCGGTTCACGATCGGCGCCGCGCTGGCCCATCACAAACAACCGCAGCGGCCCATGGCAGACCTGGGCGGCGAAGTCGATGTCGTGGGGACGGCGTTCGACGGCGTCGAGGTATTCGGGGATGCTGCCCCAGTCCCAGGGCAGGCCCTCGTGGAGGGCGGCGCCCGGGATGTCCTCGACACCTTCCATCAACTCGATCAACTGGGCGTGATCGGTGGGATGGACAGGGGCGAAGCCGACACCGCAATTCCCCATCACCACCGTGGTGACGCCGTGTCCCGATGAGGGTTGGAGGCGGGTGTCCCAGGTGACCTGGCCGTCATAGTGGGTGTGAATGTCCACGAAGCCGGGGGTCACCAGCGCACCGTCGCCCTCCACGATGCGCCGGGCCGGTTCGGTGACCCGTCCCACATCCACGATCCGCCCGCCCCTCACGGCGACATCCGCAGTCTGCCGGGGCCCCCCTGTCCCGTCGATCACCGTGCCGGCGCGAATGACAAGGTCGAGCATGCCCCTATCCTGCCCCACGAACCGATCCACGAGCACGTCCCGATCGCCGGCCCGGTGCCAACTATGGATACGTCGAGATCACGGATCACGATATACGGATGCCCAACCGGTTCTCATGGAGCCGGGTGACCTGTTGGTGTTCGACAGCCATCTCATGCACCGGTCGACGGACAACCTGTCCACCGACATACGCGCCGCCATGGTGTACCAGTACGCCGCCCGCGGCACGGTCGAAAAGGTGCCCGGCCTGGTGAACGACTTCGTGCCCGTGAGGACCTGAGTACGACCAAGCCGCACTCGAATGACGCCTCGGTGTCGGGCGAGCGACATCTACGTGAACTCAAAGTGGACAACACCTGAATAGGACGGATTCGGCTTGTCCCCGCGGCTGGGTTGGCGACAGGCTCGGCCAACCCCAGGCGAGACAAGGAGCCCTGCGTGCACCTGCCCCGATCCGGCCTTACCGTCACCCGCGTCCTTACGGTCGTCGTCTGCTCGTCCTTCGCGGTCACCGCGTGTGGGAGTTCTTCGACTGACCCACATCGACGTGACCTTCGGAAGCCCGAAAGGACTCCTCTTCGTCCCGGCCAAGTGACATAGCGAGGGTTGCACTGCCCTGCCCTAGTAGCGTCGGCTGGCATGTACGACAATCCACCTCAAGCCGGGATAGTCGTGACGACGAAATTCATCCCTCTGGCCTTCTTGCTGTTGTTCTTCAGGCCGAAGATTCATGTCGATGGGGGTCCTCCCGTCGCTGCGCCTTGGGGCACCACCTTTTTCCCTGTGTACCCCGGCCGCCACACGGTCCGCGGCTATCTGCCCTATCTGTTCTTCCCGTACATGGGTGACAACTCGATCGGCGTGGAGGTAGCCGCCGGCCAGGTCGTCGGCATCAGGTGGCGGGCGCCCTGGCTGGTCATCCTGAAGGGCAAGTGGACGGTGGAGGGCGTCCGCCCGATGCTCCCTGGCGATGGGGCCGGGGCGCTGCCGTCCGCTCAGGCACCCCAGATACACACGACCCCGGCTGGCTGGCATCCGGACCCTCACACTCGGCACGAGATGCGCTACTGGGACGGCACGGCCTGGACCGCCAATGTTTCCGACCATGGGGCCACCGGTATCGACCCGGTGTAGGGGTAGCGTCGGAGGCTGTGCATTCGCGGCGGGGCAGATCGTTTGTCGGCCTGTCCTGATGGCGGGGGTCCTCGCCGCATGCGGTGGAGGAGGGAAGACCGCGAGTACAAAAAGGGACGACCGCGGCACCAGCAGCAGCGACGACGACACGGCTGCACCAAAAGGACCGCCCAAGGCGACCTCACACTCGTCGGTACAGCGGCGTGTCCGGTCTGGTCGGCACGCCATCCATCCGCTGCTCGCTCCCGATGCTCGACGGGATCGAGATCCTGATCATCGGCGCAGACGCCCGTACAAGGCGGCTCGTCTGCTTACGAACGGGCGCAGGTCCAGGGCCAGGCCGCCCTTCGCCAGGTCCTGCTCGATGCCGCCTCCCTTTCACCCGATGAACGCCTACGACGACGGGAATCGCATCGTGCTGGATGTCGTCCGTCATCCCCGCATGTTCGACCGTGACCGCCTCGGCCCCAACGAGGGTGCTCCGACGCTCGACCGCTGGATCGTCGACGCGAAGGGCGGCAAGGTGATTGAACAGAGACTCGACGACCGCGGCCAAGAGTTTCCGCGCGTCGACGAACGGCTGGTGTCGAGACGCCACCGGTACGGCTACGCCGCGCAGGATTTTGCAGGAGCCCCGGTGGCGTCCGTCATCTTCCCGTGCGAGTGCCCTTCGGATTCCACGGCAACTGGATCCGAGACGGGCAATAGTTCAGGATCGCTGACCGACTGACGCCTGGCCGATAAACGGCGATCTAGAAGCTGTAGGTATCGGTGCCGGTCACGGTCGCTCCAGATGGCGCATTTGCGAACGTGATCGTGTCAGTTCCCGAGGTGGGCACGGTTGCGCCGGTTCGATAGACCACCTTGAGCACACCATTGGCGTCCGCCTTGAACAGCTGTGGTGTCGACGTCAGGAGGTGACCGTGGGCCGCCGCTGTCCCACCGCCCGCGACCGGCTGGAAGGACAGGTAAACGAAGGCGTGAGGCACGACCACCGTTGCGTTGAAGGCCGTGATGGTCACGGTCACGGAGCCGCGTGCAGCCAGGCTCTTGGTAGCGGCTATTGGGCTCGGGCTCGCCGCAAACGAGGTAACCGTGGGCGGAGGAGCGGACCGCGCAAAGATATAGGTGTCGGCGGCGCTCACCGTCGGGGCCGTTGCCGCGTTGGCGGCGGTGAGGGTGTCCGTCCCCGATTTGGGAGTCGGAGCCGCCGGGGCGCGGTAGGTGACCCTGACCGTCCCGGCCGCGTCGGTTTTAAAGGGTGTCAGCGTACTCGTCAGGCTCGTTTTGTGGGCGGTCGCCGTTCCACCGCCTGTCGTCGGCACGAACGACAGGTAGACGGTGGCGCCTCCGATTGGCGTCCCGCCGGTCGTCTCGGCGGTGACGATGACCGGCACGGCCACCTTGGCCTTCAACGAACCCGTAGCCGCGATCGGAACGGGAGACAGGACGATCTTGCCAACAGGTGCTGTGGTCGAGGCAGATGCTGCTTGCCACATGCCACTCGTCAGCGCACCAGCTGCACCCAGCAAGCAGAGCGCGGCCATGCCCCGATTTCGCGCCAAACCTCTATTCGATGTCCCCATTTGCTGCCCCTCTTCGACACTCCCACGGCGCCGAGTTCCAAGCGTGACAATACCACTGTGAGTCACAGGAGGATAGCGACATGGAACATTTGCGCAGTATTTATGACAGGCCGCGGTCGGCCGAGGTTAACGAGGCTCGAGCTCGAACATCAGCTGGTACGCGAAGAGCGTCGGATAGGTTCGAACCGTGAGTTGATCGGCGCGGGCCAGCGCTCGTGCCGCCCGTCCGCCGACATCCAACGTGTCGAACGGCAGTCCGATGGCGCGGATCTTGAGCACGCGGAAGCCGGAAGCCACTGCGATGCGGCGGAAGCTTCGGCGGCTGAAAAACCGTAGGTGGGTTCGATCGAGGATGCCCCGTTGGTCGTAGTCGAACCGGCCGAACGCCACCCGGAACCGGGGATACCAGTGGCCGAAATTTGGCACGCTGGCAAAAAGCAGGCCTTGGGAACGGAGGCAGCGCCGGACATCTCGGAGCAGGCGCTCGGGGTCTTTCACGTGCTCGAGAATGTCGGCTGCTATCACCACGTCGAAGCCGCTTCCGACCTCCTCGGGAATACCCTGGTCCAAGTCGGCAAGGAAGAAATGATCCAGGTGATCTTCGACGTCGCCAACTCGCCGCGCGTCGATCCCGGTGACGTGGTGGCCTTGCCGGCGAAGGAGCTCCCCGAGTGCTCCGGCCGAACATCCCAGATCCAGGATCTTGCTCGGCGGTTCAATGCGAAGGCGTCGTTCAATCACCCGGTGCGAGCTGCTTTCACTCGCCTTCAGCTGGTACTCATCGCCCACGGACCCCAGACGGCCAGTGCCGAAGCCCACCTTTTGGAATCGATAGCCGAACGTGATCCTCGTCACGTCGCGCGCATACTTCAACCCGTTGACATAGCAGATCTCATCTCCGTAGTAGGTGGGGATCGGAATCTCCCGGATTCGCTTACCCGCGTCGTGGAGTTGGATGAGGAGCTGGGTGTCGAAGTCAAAGCCGTCGGAGTTCTCTTCGAACGGAAGCGATGCCAGCGCCCGAGTGCTGTACGCGCGGTATCCCGAGTGAAGCTCGCTGAGACTGGTCCCGAGCACCGTGTTCTGCATCTTGGTCAGAACCTTGTTGCCGATGTACTTGTAGAGCGGCATCCCGCCCCGCCGGGCAGCCCCGGGAATCATCATCCGCGAGCCGAGGACGACCTCGCATTCGCCCC
>CAXMLU010000894.1:0-6007 GCA_964194255.1 uncultured bacterium | reverse complement strand
TCGCTGTCCTGTCCGTCGTCCCGGCTGGTGTGGTGTCACCCCACCCGCTTGCCAACGAAGGATGACAATGACCACGATGCCACCTCCGATCACTTGCTGTTACGCGAATTCGCTCCGGGACGATGCGCTAGTGGTGGCACTGGCCCGCTGTCGTCGCATGCAATGGCGATGACCGACGACCCCGCCGCTGCTGAGCAGTTTCGTCGCCTCGAGGCAGAGCTCGTGAGCCCGGAAGTCTGACGGTCGCGGGAGGCGCTCGAAGCGCGCCTGACCTCAGACTTCGTTGAGTTTGCTTCCGCTGGCCGCGTATATGACCGGTCGGCCCTCGTAGCCGAGCTACCGTGATCCCGTTCTTGGCGACGCAGTTTGAGGTGATCGCGATCGAGCAGATGGGACATGGGCGCACGGCGGACGTTGCGGATCGTCAGTCCAGACGCTTGAGCATCACCCAGCAGTCCTCTTCCCACACGTCGGGCTGCCCGGGCTCATCCGCCGGTCGCCAGTAGCCCTCCACCCGCTGTCCGATAGTGCCGTAGCCAAGCCGGCGGTACAGGCGGATGGCGCTGGCGTTGTTCTTGTTCACAGCCAGTTCGGCCGCCGACAGTTGCCGCTTTCTGGCGATCGACTCCGCTTCCCGCATGAGCCGACTGGCGATGCCGCGGTGCTGAAGATGGGCGAAGACGGCCAGGGACCAAAGCACGGCGACGCTGCGGTCACGCTCGGCCCGCACGTCGATGGCCAGCTGGGCGACCGGAAATTCGTTCGAACCCTGCCACCGGGTGACAGCCACGAGGAACACGGCCAGGCCCTCTTGCTGGCGGGCGTAGATGCGCTGCAGGGTGTCCCGTCGCCACGCCTGGGAGCCATACCACTCCAGGGCGTCGACGTCGGCGGCGGTCGCCGGCCGCACCTCGAGGGGCAGAGCCACCCGCAACCGGCGCGCCCGGAGTCGCAACCCGGCCAGCCTCCGCCAACGCCTCACGCTGGCACCATAGGCACGATAGGTTGCCGCCGATGCCGGCCGAGTTCCGTACCCGGGTGCGCGCGGTGATCGCCCACCTCCGGCCGGGCGAAGTCGTCAGCTACGGCGATGTGGCCGCGGAAGCCGGATTCCCCGGCGCGGCGCGCGGCGTCGGCTCCGTTCTGGCCTCCAGCGACGGGCTCCCCTGGTGGCGGGTCGTGATGAGCGACGGCCGGCTGGCGCCGGGGAAGGAACGCGATCAGGCCCGCCGGCTGCGGGCCGAAGGCGTCACCATTCGCGGCGACCGAGTACGCAGGTAGACGGTGCGGGTCGGGGTCGACACCGGCGGAACCTTCACCGACACGGTCGCTGACGACGGGCGCGTCCTTAAGGTGCCTTCGACGCCGACCGACCCGTCCGTGGCGGTGGCGACCTGTCTCAGTCACCTCGGCGGCCCGCCCCGCCTGCTGGCCCACGGCACGACCGTTGCCACCAATGCCCTCCTTGAGCATCGGGGCGGCACGGTGGCCCTGGTCGCCACCACGGGCACGGCCGACGTGATCGAGATCGCCCGCCAGACGCGACCCTCGTTGTACGACCAGTGGGCGGATCGACCGCCGGCACCCGTTCCCCGCCATCTGCGTTTCGAAGTCGAGGGCAGGCTGACCGCCGACGGATCCGAGCTCGTTCCGGTCGGCGACGTGCCTGCGATTCCCGCCGGTGTCCAATCCGTCGCCGTGTGCCTCCTCCACGCCGACCTGAACCCCGACCACGAGCGCCAGGTGGCCGCGGTGCTGGCGGCCCGGGGCCTCGACGCCGTCTGTTCGCACGAGGTGTCTCCAGAGTTCCGCGAGTACGAGCGGATGGTCACGACCGTCGTGGACGCCATCCTCCGGCCGGTGTGCCGAGGCTACTTGTCGAGGCTGGCGAACCTGGCCGACGAGGTGACCGTCCTCACTTCGGCCGGCGGTCTCGTCCGTTGGCCGATCGCGGCGGATCGGCCGGTTCGGCTGCTGCTGTCGGGGCCGGCCGGCGGCGTGCGCGCCGCTGCCCACGCCGCCGTTCTGGCTGGGTTTCCCGACGCGGTCACGTTTGACATGGGCGGTACGAGTACTGATGTGTGCCTGGTGCGCGACGGGATCCCCGAGCCGGCCGGGCTGCGGGCAGTGGCCGGTTTGCCCATCCGGGTGCCCTCCCTCGACGTCCACACCATCGGGGCCGGCGGCGGTTCGGTGGCGAGGATCGATCCCGGCGGGGCGCTCGTGGTCGGACCGGAAAGTGCAGGGGCGGAACCGGGGCCGGCCTGTTACGGCCGCGGCGGCGAACGCCCGACGGTCACCGACGCGGACCTGATCGTCGGCCGGATACCTGCCGACGCCGCGTTTCCTGGCCTCGGCGGCCTCGACCTCCCGGCTGCCGAGCGGGCGCTCGCTCGGGCCGGTGTCGATGCCGACGGCGTGATCGAGGTCGTCGACGAGGCCATGGTCCGGGCCATTCGGGTCGTCACCGTCGAGCGCGGCGTGGACCCACGGCACTTGGCCCTCGTGGCCTTCGGTGGCGCCGGCCCGCTGCACGCCTGCGCGTTGGCGGACGCATTAGGGATGCCGGCCGTCGTCGTGCCGGCGCGCGCCGGCGTGCTCTCGGCTGTCGGTTTGCTGTTCGCCGAACTTCAGTCCGACCTGGTCCGATCGTGGCCACCCGGCACCGGGATCGATGGAGTTCCGGATGCGCTGGCGGCGCTGGGGGCGGAGGCCGGGACCGAGTTGGAGGAGAAGGCGGCGTCCATTGAGACCGCCGTTGACTGCCGCTATGCCGGTCAGGGACACGAGCTGACCGTCCGGGAGGTGGCCGCGTTCGAGGCTGAGCACCGCCGGCGCAACGGCTTCTCCGCGCCCGGAACCCCGATCGAAGTCGTGGCGTTGCGCGCCACCGCGCGCGGAGCGAGTCCGACCCTGGCCCTCCCCGACCCCGTCCCGGCCCGGGCCGGCACCGTGGCCGGGCCCGCCGTCGTCGCCGAGTCCGACTGCACCATCTGGGTGGCGCCGGGTTGGACGGCGCGGCCTGGCGGCGGTGGGGCGTGGGTGCTGGAGCGCCTCTCATGAGTCTGGATCCGTCGTCGTTGCAGATCCTCATCTCCCGCCTCACCGGCGTGGCCGAGGAGATGGGCGCGGTGCTCCGCCGATCCGCATTCAGCCCGAACATCAGGGAGCGGGCCGACTGCTCGGCTGCCCTCTTCACGCCCGAAGGCGAACTGCTCGTGCAGGCCGAGCACATTCCGGTTCATCTGGGGTCGATGCCGGCGTCCGTCCGGGCGGCCATCTCCGCCTTCCCCCGCGGGCTCGGACCCGGTGACCAGGTCATGCTGAACGACCCTTTCCAAGGCGGAACCCATCTCAACGATCTCACCCTCGTCGCCCCCTGCTTTGTCGCGGGCCGGCTGGTCGGTTGGGCCGCCAACCGGGCCCATCACGCCGACGTCGGCGGCATGGCCCCAGGATCGCTTCCGCCCGATGCCGACGAGGTGTTCCAGGAAGGCCTGCGAATCCCGCCCGTCCTGCTCGGCCCCGCGGTGGCGGCCTTGCTGCGGGCGAACTCCCGGACGCCGGACGAGCGCCAGGGTGACCTCGACGCTCAAGTTGGGGCCAATGTGGTGGGCGTTTCTCGTCTGGGTGCCCTGGCCGGCGCGCCCGAAGGTCTCCCCCTAGATGAAGTGGTCTCGTACGGCGAGCGTCGGATGCGCGCCGCCATCGGGGCGCTTCCGGATGGGACCTGGAAGTTCGCGGACGGGCTGGATTCCACCGGGAGCCGCCCCGATCAGCAGCGCCCGGCTGCCGTGGTGGTGACCGTCACGATCGAAGGCGACACGATCGCGTTCGATTTCACGGGAACCGACCGCCAGCGACCGGGCAACACCAACGCCGTGGAAGCGGTCACGGTGAGCGCCGCCGCGTTCGCCCTGCGAGCCGTCGCCGACCCGACCATCCCCGCCAACGGCGGTGCCTTCCGGCCGATGCGGGTCATCGCCCCGCCGGGAACGGTCGTGGCCGCCGTCGCGCCGGCGGCCGTGGGAGCCGGCAACGTGGAGGTCAGCCAGCGCGTGGCGGACGTCTGCTTCGGAGCTCTGGCCCAGGCCGTGCCGGATCGGGTCGCCGCCGCCGGTCAGGGCACGATGAACAACCTGGTGCTCGGCGGCGCCGGATGGGTGTACTACGAGACCATCGGCGGTGGCCAGGGCGGGCGGCCGGGGAAGCCCGGTCAATCCGGCATCCACACCGGGATGACCAACACCCGCGACACACCGATCGAAGCGCTCGAACGAACCTGTCCCGTGCGGGTACAGCGCTACCGCTTGCGGCGGGGAAGCGGCGGCTCCGGGACATTTCCTGGTGGCGATGGCATCGAGCGGGTCATCCAGGTCCTCGAGCCGGCCACGCTCTCGTTAATTACCGAGCGCCGGGTCAGCCCGCCCTGGGGCCTGGCCGGCGGCGGACCGGGCGCGGTCGGAGAGAACTGGCTGTGGCCCGGCGGTGACGAAACGGCGCGGGTTCCCCTTCCGGACAAGGTCATCGTGAGGCTGTCAGCGGGCGACGCCGTCCAAGTGCTGACACCAGGCGGCGGAGGGTTGGGATAGCTTCCCTCGCCATGAGCCGGCCGCTTTACGAGGTGCGATCGTTCTGGGAGCTGGTCACCCGCCGAGCTGAGTTGTCGGCTGATCAGCCGATGCTTCTCGACGAGCGCGACCGGCGGGTCACCTTCGGCGAGTTCGCCCAATGGGCGGAGCGGGTGGCCGCCGGGTTCTGGCAACTCGGCGTTCGGGAGGGCACGCCGGTCAGCTGGCAGCTGCCGACCAGGATTGAGACGGTGGTGGCGTCGATGGCGTTGGCCCGTCTCGGCGCCCTGCAGAACCCGGTGCTGCCGATCTACCGTGAGCGCGAGGTGAACTTTGTGCTGCGCCAGAGCGGCGCGCAGTTCTTTCTCGTGCCGGGGGTCTGGCGGGGCTTCGACTTCACCGAGATGGCCGACAAGCTGGCCAAGGACATGGAGCGACCGCCACAGGTCCTCGTCGCCTACGACGAGCTGCCGGAGGGGGATCCGTCGGCGCTCCCGCCGCCGGCCGCTCCGCCCGCGGTGGGCCAGGACGGCCCGATTCGCTGGATCTACTACACGTCGGGCACCACCTCGGATCCGAAAGGCGTCCGTCACACCGACCAGACCCTGATCGCCGGCGCCATCGGCTTGGCCGTGGCCCTTGACATGTCGGAGTCGGACGTCGGCTCCATGGCCTTCCCGTACACCCACATCGCCGGACCCGACTACCTCGGCATCATGCTCACCCATGGCTTCCCCGCCGTGCTGCTCGAAGGATTCGTGCCGGCCGATGCGGTCGAGGTCTACCGGCGTCACGGCGCGACGATGGCGGGAGGAAGCACCGCCTTTTACACCGCCTTTTTGACGGAGCAGCGCAAGCAACCCGACGAGCCATTGATCTCGAGTCTGCGGCTGCTTTCCGGAGGAGGCGCGCCGAAGCCTCCCGAAGTGTTCTTCGAAGTCAAGCGGGAGATGGACATTCCCGTCGCCCACGGCTACGGCATGACCGAGGTGCCAATGATCAGCCAGGGGTCACCGCATGACACCGACGACCAGTTGGCCAACTCGGACGGCAAGCCGGTACGCGGCGCGGAGGTGAAGATCGTACTCGCCGATGGCAGCGATGCTCCGGTCGGAGCGGACGGCGAGCTCCGTGTCCGCGGACCGATGGTGTTCAAGGGATACACCGATGCTGCGTTGAACGCCGAAGCGTTTGACGGCGAGGGTTTTTTCCGTACCGGGGACCTCGGGCGGCTCAGAGACGATGGCCACGTTGTGCTGACGGGCCGCACCAAGGACATCATCATCAGGAAGGGCGAGAACATCAGCGCAAAGGAGATCGAGGATCTTCTTTACGAGCATCCCAAGGTGGCCAACGTGGCCGTCGTCGGCTTGCCCGACCGGGACCGGGGCGAGCGGGTGTGCGCGGTGGTAGAGACGGCGCCCGGGTGCGAGCCG
>CAXMLU010000893.1:0-4649 GCA_964194255.1 uncultured bacterium | reverse complement strand
ACCGCGACGACGACCGCGACGACCGTGCCGACCGCGACGACCGCGCCCGGCATAGCCACGAACGCCGTACCGAGCACACCGGCCCATACCCCCGGAGCCCCTGTCCCGGGTGTCGTGGGCCCGCCTCGCACCGGCGGAGCGCCGCTTCGGACGGCCGGTTATCCGTTGGCGACGGCGCTCTTCATGGGCCTGTTCGCCGGAGCCGGGGCGGTGGGCGCGTTCATGGGCCGCCGCCGTTCGCACGCACGCGGTGCCCCCCTATCGGAGCGTTAAGCCGCTGGTGTCATCAATGAGGCCGCTGGCCTCGGCCGGGAGCCGACTCACGATTGTGTTGATCGTGACCGGGCTCCTGGTCGGGTCATCGGCCGCACCGCGAACGGCTTTGCGTCCGCCCACTCGCGCCGTACCGGTCGCCTCGCCGCCCCCTCGATCCCCTCCCGTGGTCGCCCCACCCGGTACGACGGCGCCGAGCGAGCTCCGAACGGACCGGGCCCAGTCGGTCCCAATCGTGTCGGCCCCAGCCCTGGCGGTCCCCGCCGCGCTCATTGACGGAGGACTCAGTTTGCGGGCCGGGCCCGTGGCCGTGCCGTTGGAGCTTCGGATGCCGTCGCTCGGCGTCAACGCCCCCGTCATCGGGGTAGGGATCACGCCAAGGAACGTGATGGACGCGCCGATGGGTCGGGCGAATGACCCTGTCTGGCAGCAGGCCTTCTGGTATCGAGGCAGTGCGGCGCCCGGGGCGTCTAGCACGGCGTTGATCGCCGGCCACATCGACGACTCCCTCGGACGCCCGGCCGTCTTCGCTCATCTCGACAATCTGCGACCAGGAGACCCGATCGTCGTCCATGACACCCGCAGCGGACTCGACGTCGTGTATTCGGTCACGGATTCGAAGACCTATTCGCTCGCGGACACGACCAATCCGGCCATCCTGGCCCTCATCTACGGCACCGGACCGGTTGCAGGCACGGGACCCCAGCCGTCGGTGGACGGACTCTCCCACCTGACTCTCATCACCTGTGCCGGTACCTTCCGGAACGGAACACACGACCACCGCTTGGTCGTCTACGCGACCCGTACCGGCTGACGGCGGGCAGGCTGCGAAAATGGCAGTGTGACCGACACAGGCCTGGCCGACAGGCTCGCGGCCGAGCTCACCGGCGCACTGGCCGCGGTCGCCGATCTGCGACGCGAGCTGGCCGGTATCGCCGAGTCGACCCGGGACGTCCCCGACGACGAGCACGACCCCGAAGGCTCCACCATCGGCTACGAGCGAGCACGGGTCACGGCGCTCCTGATCCGGGCCCAGCGCCACGTCGAGGACCTGATGACGGCCATGGAACGGGTCGAGGGTGGCATCTATCACCAGTGTGAGCGCTGTGGGGCGGACCTACCACCCGAACGCCTTGCCGCCCTTCCGGCCACGCGAATCTGCGTTGTGTGTGCCGCAGCCAGACCGGAGCGATGACGCCCCGTCACGCTTTCTCCGTATGCGCTGGTTCAGGACTGCTGTCGCGCTGGTCCTGCACGACACCGACTCCCGGCTGCTTGGGGGACTGGCCTTCTGGCCGGCAACTGGGACGCCGACGGCGCAACTGTCTGTCACAAACTGCACTTCCGTGGCGTCAGGTAAGTATGACAACGCAATGGGATGTGATCGTGGTCGGTGGCGGACTGGCTGGGCTGGCGGCCGGCGCCACCGCCGCGCAGGCGGGGGCCTCGACGCTCGTGATCGACGCGCATCAACCGGGAGGACGGGCTCGGACGGTTGACCGCGACGGCTTCATTCTCAACATGGGCGGTCACGCGCTCTATCTGGGCGGACCTGGATCAGCGGTGCTGCGTTCACTTGGAGTCAATCCCGACGGCGCGTCGCCGCCCCTCGATCAGTATCGAGCGCTCACCGACGGCCGCCAGCACATCCTCCCGACCGGTCCCGGGACGCTGATGCGCACCACGCTCCTCGGGAGAAGGAGCAAGGCTCAGTTCGCCAAGCTGCTCGGTATGGTTCCGCTCATGAGCCCATCGAAGTTGGCGGGCACCTCGGTGAGCACGTGGTTGGCCAATCACCATCTACGACCCGACACCGAGTCGGTCGTTCGGGCCCTGATCCGCATCAGCACGTACGTCGCCGACCTCGATGAACTCGGAGCCGACGCGGCCGTCAGACAGATGCAGATCGCGGCTCGACCCGGTGTCGTCTACCTCCACGGCGGGTGGGCACAGCTCATCGTCGGGCTCGCCCAGCACCTTGAGGTAAGGGCAGGCGTACAGGTCACCGGCGTCGAGGTGGCCAGCGGGCGAGTCGAGGTCCATACCGCCGACGGCACCCTTGTCGCCCGCCGGGTGGTGTTGGCGCCCGGTGGTCCGGTCGCCGCCCGTAACCTGCTGCCCGCGGACCCGGGGTGGGGTGACCTGGGGGCGCCGGTCACGGCTGCATGCCTTGATGTGGGTGTGAAACGTGTCCCGCAACCCGGCTATGTCTTGGGCCTCGACGATCCGCTCTTCGGCACCACTCAGTCGCCGCCCGCCCGCCAGGCGCCGGCCGGACAGGCCGTCGTCGCCGTCATCCGGTACGGCACCCGCCGGGCCGAGGAGGACCGTCCCCAGCTTGAGCGCCACCTGCGCGAGGTCGGGGTAGAGGCCGAGGACGTTTTGGTGAGCAGGTTCCTTGCCCAAATGGTGGTCGCTGGCGCGATGCCGCGGGCTATCTCCGGAGGGTTGCGGGGCCGCCCGGAGGTCAGGGCGTCGGGCCTCGCAGGTGTCTACCTGGCGGGTGATTGGGTAGGCCCCGAGGGTCTCCTGGCCGATGCCTCGCTGGCGAGTGGTCACGCCGCCGCACTGCTCGCGGTGCGCGATGTGAGCCGATCGTCGACGATGGTGGCGTGACCATCACCCGTCCCAGGGACAACACGGACGTCTTCGAGCGGGAGCGGCCCCGGCTGCTCGGCCTTGCCTATCGCATGCTGGGCACCATCGCCGACGCCGACGACGTGGTCCAGGACGCGTGGCTGCGGTGGCAGGCAGCAGACGCGGCGGCGGTTCGGTCACCCGAGGCCTGGCTCACCACCGTGACCACCCGTCTCGCTATCGACCGTCTCCGGTCGCATCGCCGGCGGCGAGAGGAGTACGTCGGTCCGTGGCTGCCCGAGCCGTTGGTGGCAGAGGCCGGTCCCGAGGAAGCGGCGGAGCTGGCCGACTCTCTTACATTTGGCTTCCTTACCGTCCTCGACCGGCTCGGACCTATCGAGCGGGCCGTGTTCCTGCTGGCTGACGTCTTCGCCATCCCGTATGCCGAGATTGCCGACACGGTTGGCAAATCGGAGGCGGCCTGTCGCCAGATCGCCAGCCGTGCCCGCCATCGCCTCCGCGATGGAGGTCGAAGCCGGCCAACCGGTGCCGACCGCGAGCTCGTCGATGCTCTGCTCATCGCTATCGCCATCGGCGACGTCGACGAGGTGTTAGCCCGACTCACACCGGACGCGGCGTGCATAGCCGACGGCGGATCGACTCGACGGGCGGCTCGTCGTCCGGTGGTCGGCGCCGCCCGGGTGGCGCGCTTCCTCATCAACCTCACTCACCGCTACTCCGGAAAGTACGAGGTCCGCCCGGCGACGATCAACGGAGATGCGGGTGCCGTGATCTCACTCGACGGAGTAGTCGATCTGGTCGCCGCCTTTGAAGTGAAGGACGATCTCGTCGTCGCCATTCGAATCGTGCGCAATCCCGAAAAGCTCACGCACGTGGGTGACCGGATGGCACTCCAATAAGCACTCCAGCCGCCCACGGCCGGTACTGTCTGCGGTGACGTGAGAAAGCTGGAGCGGGCATGAGCGAGTTGGTCCCCGTTGTCGATCTTGAGAGCCAGGATGCACCGGAGCGGATCGACGAAGCCTGCCGGACGGTCGGCTTTCTGTCCATCGTCAACCACGGCATCGACGGGGGTGTGATCGAGCGGATGTTGCGGGCGACGGGAGATCTGTTCGCGCTCCCGTTGGACGAGAAGCTCCAGTGGTGTTCTCCGCGCGCCGAGATCAACCGCGGGTACGCGGCGAAAGGAACCGAGGGGTTGTCCTACAGCCTCGGGGACGGGACGGCGCCGCCGGATCTTTTCGAGGCCTTCAACATCGGTCCCGACTTCTGGCCCGCTGGCGATCCGGTCTACGAGGCGGAGCGGGACCGATTCTTCGCCGCCAATATTTGGCCCGACCGCCCTGCCCTCGCCGAGCTGCGCCCGGCACTGGTCGACTACTTCACGGAGGTCCAGGCCCTGGCTCACTGCCTAACCAAGTTCTTCGCCCTGGCATTGGGCCTGGACGCGGACTTTTTTGCCGACAAGACCGACCACTCCACTGACACGATCCGGGTCAATCACTACGAGCGCGGACCAGGTGAGGATGACCCGGTCGAGGGTCAGCAACGTATGGGCGCCCACACCGACTACGGCATCGTCACCATTCTCTACGCCGACCAGGTACCCGGACTGCAGATCGTCGGCCCCGACGGGAACTGGCATGACGTGGTGCCCGCCGCGACCGCCCTCCTCGTCAACCTCGGCGATCTGCTGGCCGAGTGGACCAACGATCGGTGGCGCTCGACCTTGCATCGGGTAGTTCCTCCACCCCGCCTCGCCCGTGGGCCGTCCCGGC